>NZ_JBEXDZ010000014.1:0-89289 GCF_040606085.1 Streptomyces sp. NPDC005485
CCGGACGCCCCCTCCGGTTCCGCCGTTTCCTCCACGAATCCGTGCCGGGCGAGTTCGCGCAGATGATAGCTGGTGGCTCCGGTGTTGAGATCTTCGTGTTCGTGGTCGTGACGCTGCTGGTGGCACTCGGCATCGCGGCGGCTCAGGGATGCCAGGGCCCGGCGCGCGGACTGGGCGGCGACGACGTACGCAAGGACGTGCGACAGACGCAGCCGGACACCCGGCAGGGACAGGGACAGCAGAAGGGTTAGGCCTGTGGGCGGCCCGTCGCCACCGCGTAGAACGCGACCGCGGCGGCCGCGCCCACGTTGAGCGAGTCGACTCCGTGGGCCATCGGGATGCGGACCCATTCGTCCGCGGCCATCAGGGCGCGGGTGGACAGGCCGTCGCCTTCCGCGCCGAGCATCAGGGCCACCCGGTCCATGCGGTGCGGGGCCGCCTCGTCGAGGGACTTCGCCTTCTCGTCGGGGGTGAGGGCGAGGAGGCAGAAGCCGGCGTCGCGGACCGCTTCCAGGCTTCTCGGCCAGGAGTCGAGACGGGCGTACGGGACCGAGAAGACGGCACCCATGGACACCTTCACGGAGCGGCGGTACAGCGGGTCCGCGCAGTCGGGCGACAGCAGGACCGCGTCCATGCCGAGGGCGGCCGCCGAGCGGAAGATCGCGCCGATGTTGGTGTGGTCGTTGACCGACTCCATGACGACGACGCGGCGGGCGGTCGCCAGGAGTTCGTCCGCGGTCGGCAGCGGCTTGCGCTGCATCGAGGCGAGCGCGCCGCGGTGCACGTGGTAGCCGGTCACGCGTTCGGCGAGCTCCGGGCTGACGGCGTACACCGGCGCCGGGAGTTCGTCGATGACGTCGCGCATGACGTCGACCCACTTGGCGGACAGCAGCATCGAGCGCATCTCGTACCCGGCGTCCTTGGCCCGTCTGATGACCTTCTCGCCCTCGGCGATGAACAGTCCCTCGGCGGGTTCGCGCTTGCGGCGCAGCTCCACGTCGGTCAGGCCCGTGTAGTCGCTCAGGCGCGGGTCGTCGGGGTCCTCAACGGTGATGAGATCGGCCACAGGGTGATACTGCCTTGTCCTGGGTGTGGTGCCAACGGCTGGGAACGGGTCGGGTTACCCGGGGTTACGCGGAAGCCGTCGGCCCTACGGTCACGACCGGACCGATGACGATGACGGCCGGGGGCCGCACGTCCTCGACGCGTACGGTTTCGGCGACCGTCGCGAGGGTGGCGTCGACCCGGCGCTGCGCGGCGGTCGTGCCCTCCTGCACCAGGGCGACGGGGGTGTCGGGCGACTTGCCGTGCGCCACCAGCGTCTCGGCGATCCTGCCGATCTTGTCGACGCCCATGAGGATCACCAGCGTGCCGGTGAGCTTCGCCAGCGACGGCCAGTCGACCAGCGAGCGTTCGTCGTCGGGCGCCACATGGCCGCTGACCACCGTGAACTCGTGGGCGACCCCGCGGTGCGTGACCGGGATGCCGGCCGCGCCCGGCACCGAGATCGAGCTGGAGATGCCGGGGACCACCGTGCAGGGGATGCCCGCCTCGGCGAGCGCGTGGATCTCCTCCATGCCGCGGCCGAAGACGAAGGGGTCACCGCCCTTGAGGCGGACCACCGACTTGCCCTGCTTGGCGTGCTCGATCAGCGCGTTGTTGATGGCTTCCTGGGCCATGAACCGGCCGTACGGGATCTTCGCCGCGTCGATCACCTCGACATGCGGCGGGAGTTCGGCGAGCAGGTCGCGCGGGCCGAGCCGGTCGGCGATGACCACGTCGGCCTCGGCGAGGAGGCGGCGACCTCGGACCGTGATCAGGTCCGGGTCACCGGGGCCGCCGCCGACCAGGGCCACGCCGGAGGTGCGGGTGCGGTGGTGCGGGGCGACCAGGGTGCCGTCGCGCAGGCCCTCGACCACGGCGTCACGGATCGCGGCGGTGTGGCGCGGGTCGCGTCCCCGGGCGTCCGTGGTGAGGACGGCGACGGTCACGCCCTCGCTGTGGCCGGTCGCGGGGGTCCAGGCGGTGGCCGCGTCGGCGTCGTCGGAGCGCACGCACCACACGCGGTGGCGCTCCGCCTCGGCGGAGGCCGCGGTGTTGGCCGCGGTGTCGGCGGTGGCGATGAGCGCGTACCAGGCCTCGGCGAGGTCTCCGTCCTCGTACGGGCGCCTGATCCAGGTGATCTCGCCCGCGTCCGACATGGCCTCGACCGAGGGAGTGGCCTGCGGGGAGACGAGGTGGACGTCCGCCCCGGCCGCGATGAGCGCCGGGAGGCGGCGTTGGGCGACCTGGCCGCCGCCGAGGACGACCACTCGGCGGCCGGTGAGGCGGAGGCCTACGGGGTAGGCGGGGTGTTCAGCCATGGAGGTGCGGCTCCTCGTACAGGCGTGCGGTGGGCGCTACGGCTCTGGAGCTGCCCTGACGTGCGGATTTTAGACGTGGATCCAGCGTACGGCGGGGGTGGGGGGCGCGCAGGAACGCCCACCCGGCCCACCCCGCGTCGCAGGGCTACTTCTCGGTGACGCCCGCCGAGTCGAACGTGGCCACCTCGTGCATCGCCCGTGCGGCGCTCTGCACGACCGGGAGGGCCAGCAGGGCGCCCGTGCCCTCGCCGAGGCGGAGGTCGAGGTCGACCAGCGGGCGCAGGCCGAGCTTGTTCAACGCCGCCACGTGGCCGGGCTCGGCGCTGCGGTGGCCCGCGATGCACGCGGCGAGGACCTCGGGGGCGATCGCGCGGGCCACGAGCGCCGCGGCGCCGGCACTCACGCCGTCCAGGATCACCGGCGTACGCAGGGACGCACCGCCGAGCAACAGGCCGACCATCGCAGCGTGCTCCAGGCCGCCGATGGCCGAGAGGACGCCGATGGGGTCGGCCGGGTCGGGCTGGTGGACCTCGATGGCGCGGCGCACGACCTCGGTCTTGCGGGCCAGCGTCTCGTCGTTGATGCCGGTGCCGCGGCCCGTCACCTCGGACGGGTCGGTGTCCGTGAAGACGGAGATCAGGGCCGCGGACGCGGTCGTGTTGGCGATGCCCATCTCGCCCGTGAGCAGCACCTTGTTGCCGGCCGCCACCAGGTCGCGGGCGGTCTCGATGCCCACCTCGATGGCCGCGACGACCTCCTCGCGGGACATCGCGGGACCGGTCGTCATGTCGGCGGTGCCAGGACGGATCTTGCGCGGCAGCAGGCCCGGCGTTGCGGGGAGGTCGGAGGCGACGCCCACGTCGATGACGCAGACCTCGGCGCCCACCTGGTTCGCGAACGCGTTGCAGACCGCTCCGCCGCCCAGGAAGTTGGCCACCATCTGGGCGGTGACCTCCTGCGGCCAGGGGGTGACGCCCTGGGCGTGCACTCCGTGGTCGCCGGCGAAGATCGCGACGGCGGCGGGCTCCGGGATCGGCGGTGGGCACTGCCGGGACAGGCCGGACAACTGCGCGGAGATGATCTCCAGCATGCCGAGGGCGCCCGCGGGCTTGGTCATCCGCTTCTGGCGCTCCCAGGCCTCACCGAGCGCCTTGGCGTCCAGCGGGCGGATGTTGGCGACCGTCTCGGCGAGCAGGTCGTGCGGCTCCTCGCCGGGCAGCGCGCGACGGCCGTACGTCTCCTCGTGGACGACCCAGGACAGCGGGCGGCGCTTGGACCAGCCCGCCTGCATCAGCTCGGGCTCCTCCGGGAACTCGTCCACGTAACCGACGCAGAGGTAGGCGACGACCTCCAGGTGCTCGGGCAGGCCGAGGGCGCGGACCATCTCGCGCTCGTCGAAGAAGCTGACCCAGCCGACGCCGAGGCCCTCGGCGCGGGCCGCCAGCCACAGGTTCTCCACGGCGAGCGCGGAGGAGTACGGGGCCATCTGCGGCTGCGTGTGGCGGCCCAGGGTGTGGCGGCCGCCGCGCGTCGGGTCGGCGGTGACGACGATGTTCACCGGGGTGTCGAGGATGGCCTCGATCTTCAGTTCCTTGAACTGCTTGGCGCGGCCCTTGGGCAGCGACAGCGCGTAGGCCTCGCGCTGGCGCTGGGCGAGTTCGTGCATCGAGCGGCGTGTGTCGGCCGAGCGGATGACGACGAAGTCCCAGGGCTGCGAGTGGCCGACGGACGGTGCCGTGTGGGCGGCCTCGAGGACGCGCAGCAGCACGTCGTGCGGGATCGGGTCGCTGCGGAAGCCGTTGCGGATGTCGCGGCGCTCGCGCATGACGCGCAGCACGGCCTCGCGCTCGGCGTCGTCGTAGCCGGGCGCCGCGGGGCCGGTGGACTCTCGTACGTCTTCCACTACGGCCGTGCTCTCTTCCTGATCGGCGCCCTGGGTGTCCAGGTCGTCCGCCTGCTGTGTGACTACGACTGCGGGTTCCGGCTCCGCGACGGGCGGTTCCGGCACGACTTGTTCGAAGTCGTCCTGGGTTGCGGCTTGGGCCTCGACCTCGGCCTCGCGGGGTGCGGGCACGGGGGCGACGGGCTGGACTTCGGCGAAGGGCTGCTCGTCGGCGGGGAGCTGGGGACTCTCCTGCGGGGCGGGCGCTTCGGGCTCGGCGTCACGTTCCGCCGTGGGTTCCGGTGCTGGTGCGGGTGCGGCGGTCTCGGCCTGGGCTTCGGTCTCGGGCTCGGCCGGGGGCTCCGGCTCGGCCAGGGGCTCCGGCTCGGCCGGGAGCTCGGGCTCCGCGTGGCCGGCGACGACGGGCGCGGACTCGGCGACCGAGGGCTCCTCCACCGGGGGCTCCTCGGGCGCGGGCTCCTCGGCTGCGGGTTGCTGCTGCTCGGCCGGGGGCTGTTCCTGCGCGGGCTGTTCCTCGGCGGGCAGCGGCGGCACGACCATGGGGTGCGGCGGGGTCGGGGCGAGGTGCGGGGTCGTCGGCACCTGGCCCTCGACGGCCACGAACTGGCCGAGCGACTGGTCCGCCGGTACCTCCAGGGGTACGCCGGCCACGCGGGCCGCGTCACCGGGGTGCTGCTCGCCGGAGGCGTGGCCCACTGCGGCATGGGGCGCTGCGGCGTGCGCGGCGACACCGACGGGCACGCCGTGCGACGGCTGGGCGGCCGCGGCCCCGGCGGGGTTCGCGAACTGCTGGGCGAACTGCTGGGCCGCCGCCGCGTCGAGCCCGGGCACCGCCTGTCCGTAGGACGAGTCGGTGGCGAACGCGGCCTGGGCCTGCGCCTGCGCGGCGTCGAACTCCTCGTCCACGTCGTGCTCGGCCTCGGCGGGGACCGGATGCGGAACCTGGGCGGCCTCGACGGGGGCCACCGTGTCCGCGAACTGGACAGCGGCATCCGGGATATGGACAGCGGCTTCGGCAGGCTGAGCCTGGACCGGGGCGGCCGGGTGGGCGAACTGCGCCGCAGCCACGGGCGCCGTCTGCGGGTCCGGCGCGAGCTGCACGTGCTGGGAGTTCTGGATGTGCTCGCCGGGCGCGAGGCGCTCGGCGTCCGCCGGGACCGCTACCGGAGCGTCGGTGTGCGCCGGCTCGTGGGCCACCGGGAACGGCACGGCGTCAGGGGCCTGCTGGGCGTGCAGGTCGAGCGACACGTGGGCGGCGTCCGGAGCCTGCGCAAGGTCCGCGGCGGCATGGGGGTCGAGAACGCCGTCCGGCTCCTCCGGCAGGTGGGCGACCTGCGGGGCCTCGGGCGCTGCGGGGAACTCCGCGGCCTGGACGGCGTCCGGCGCCTGCGGCGTCCCGGGGACCTGGACCGGCTCGGGATCCTGAACGGCCTCAGGGGCCTGCGGCATCTCGCCGACCGTGCCGGGCTCGGGGAAGGCGCCGGGCTCGGGGAACGCACCGGGCTCAGGGAACGTGCCCGCCTCGGAGCCCTGCCCCTCCTGCGGAACGACCGTTTCTGCAATCTGCCCCTCGGAGCTCACCGGCGGGGCGCCCCACGGCACGGCTCCCTGCGGCGGGATCTCGCCGAGGTGCGACACGTCGAGGTACTCGGGTCCGCTCGTCGGCGGTCCCGCGTGCCGTACGGGGGTCACCGGGGCGGCGAGGGGCGCACCCGCCGGGCCGCGGTCGGCGAGCGAACGCACCGGGCTCGCGGAACCGTCCGGCGTGGGCGGGCCGAGGTGCAGCGGGCGGCGCGGGGCCACCGGCTGCGGGGCCGGAGCCGGCATGCGGACACCGCCGAGGTCGACCGAACCGCTGTCGCGGCCCGACGCCTCGTGCGGACCGGGCTCATGGACGAGGGGCATCGGGGCCGGCGGCGGCACCTCGTTGCCCCAGGCGCCCTGCGCACCCGGCGCGCCCGGCAGGAGGAGCAGGTCGTCGTCGTCCGCGGTGGTCTCGGAGGGGTCGAGGTAGGTGTACGCGACCGGGGCGGGGGCGCCCGGCTGCTCCACCATGCCTGCGTTCTCCGGCAGTCCCTCGCCCGGGACCTGGCCGGTGTCGGTCATGCGTACCCCTCGCCCATCGGTTAGTGCTTCTACGACCAGCTCGCCCGGGACGGCGCACCGACCGCCCCGCAGTGAAGAACGAGCGTGCGTGCCCAGCGGCACGAAACGACCCGCCAACAAAGACGACAAAGCCATTAACTGGCATTGTCGCGGTCGTCCCGCCGTCGCGACACCTTGATCCGCAACGGCCCGCTGTGGACTGCGCCACGTTGCGCGTCCTCCGGTTCTGCCGTACCACACCCACCCCAAAAGGGGCGTGTTTTCCGGACATTGACCGACGAAATATCGGACACCCGGGAGCGGTACAACGATCGGCCAGCCTACCGCGCGCAGTACGACAACAGGATCACGGGGCGCGATCCGGCAAACGGCCTGTGAGCAGGAACGCGACGCTCCGCTCCTTCTCCGTCCAGGCCCTTGTATCGAGTTCGACGGACTGAATGAGCGCGCACTCGACCCGGTATCCGTGCTCGGTCAGGTTCCTGCCGATGAGCTCGGCGGCGTCACGGGTCGCGGCGTGGGTGACGATGCGCTGCGGGCGGCGGTCGGCGACGGCCGAGACCACCGCCGCTCCCCCGCCCCCGACGCGTACGACATCGGGTTCGGGAAGGTTCTCCAGGATGTGCGGAGCGGTGCCCTGGACGATCTGCATCTGGACGCCGAAGCGGCGGGCGGAGTCCTCGGTGCGGGCGCACGCCCCCGGCTGCCGGTCGACCGCGATGACGGCGGCGCCGGTGCGCGCCGCCTCGGTGGCGAAGGCGCCGCTGCCGGAGCCGATGTCCCACACGAGGTCGCCGGCGCGCGGTCCCAGGCGGGCGAGTTGGGCGGCGCGCAGCAGGTCCGTCTCGCCCTCGCCGAGCGCGCCGCCGTACGCCTCGGCGGGCAGCGCCCAGCCGCGTGGTCCGGTGCCCGGGTCGCGTCCGGCGATCCACCCGCCGCCCTCGGCCGCGGCGACGAAGCCGCCGATGACGATGACGACGTTGGGGTCGCGCCAGGTGTGGTCGGCGGCCTTGTCCGAGGTGACGACGGTGACCTGCTCGCGCGCGGTGCCCAGTTCCTCGCAGATGACGAAGGTGCGGTGGACGCCTTCGAGGAGCAGGCCGAGTTCGGCGGGGCCGGCGCCTGGTGAGGTGAGAACGGCGACTTTGGTGTGGGCGCGGCACACATTCACCGCGCGTCGCAGGGTTCGGCGGTGTGCGACAACCACCTGTGCGTCGTCCCAGGGCATCCCGGCGCGGGCGAAGGCCGCGGCCACCGAGGAGACGGCGGGCACCACTTCGACCTCCAGGCCGAACTCCGGTGCGCGCAGGGTGCGTACGACCCCGAAGAAGCCCGGGTCGCCGTCGGCGAGGACGACGGCGCTGCCCCGGTGGCCCGCGATGCGGCGGGCGGCGAGAGCGACACTGCCGAGCCGGATGCGCTCGGCGGACACGGGTACCTCGGCGAGCGCCAGGTGGTGGGCCGCGCCGGCCACCAGTGTGGCGGCGGCGAGAGCCGAGTGGGCCGCGGCCGTCAGCGGCGAGCCGTCCCAGCCGATCACCGTGACCCGGTCGGCCATCGTCCTCAGTCTCCAGAAAGGTCTTCGCAGGTCGTCGGGGGCAGCCCTTGGGCGGGCTCCGTGAGGGTACCTGGTGACACCGGGGACTGCTCGGTCGGGTGGGAGCGGTCCCTTGAATTCAGTTCCAGTCCGAGAACGACGTGAAACCACCGCTGTCGGCCAGTTCCTCGCCGACGCCGTCGAGGTCCTCGGGCAGCAGGCTCCACACGATGAAGTCGCTGCGCACGTCGACCCAGGTGCCCTCCTCGGTGCGTGCGTGCACTATGCAGGCGTTGCGCAGGACGCCCTCGCTGATGCAGCCGATCTTCTGGGCCACCTGCTGGGAGGCGGTGTTGTCGGCGGCCGTACGGATCTCGATGCGCTCGAACTTCTGGTCGCCGAAGAGCCATTGGGAGGTGGCCAGTGCGGCCTCGGAGGCGTAGCCCTCGCCGCGGGCCCAGGGGGCGATGATGTAGGAGAGTTCGGTGGCGCGGATGTGCCAGTTCGTCCTGGTGAGCTGGATGATCCCGACCAGGCGCTGGGTGAGGAACTCGGTGACCGCGAGGTCGAGGCCGCGGCCCGCGGTGCGCTCGGTGGGCGCGTACTCGGTGATCCAGCCGCGGGCGCCGTCCTCGGTGTAGGGCTGGGGGACGTCGGTCCAGGCGGCGACCTGCTCGTCGTTCATCATGGCGGCGAGCGAGGGGACGTCGTCCTCGTCGAGCGGACGCAGCACCAACCGCTCCGTGCTGATGGAGATGTTGGGGAAGGTGCTCGTCATGCGCCGCTCCGTAACCTTCGAAACATTCAGGGCCTGCGAACTGCCCAGCATGCAGCATGAAACCACCGAACTGCACCACGGGGTCCGCTCGTTGTGAAGGAGCGGACCCCGTGCGTGGGGGCGGCTAGAAGGACGGGATGACCGAGCCGGCGTACTTGTCCTCGATGAACTTCTTCACCTCGGGCGAGGTCAGGAGCTTCGCGAGCTTCTTGACGCGCGGGTCGGACTCGTTGCCCTTCTTCACCGCGAGGAAGTTGCCGTACGGGCTGTTCTTCGCGGACTCCAGGACGAGGGCCTCCTTGGCGGGCTTGAGGCCCGCGGAGAGGGCGAAGTTGCCGTTGACGACCGCGGCGTCGACGTCGTCCAGGGAGCGCGCGGTCTGAGCGGCCTCGACCTCCTTGAACTCGAGGTTCTTCGGGTTCTTGGCGATGTCCTGCGGGGTCGCCTCGCTGCCGGCGCCGTCCTTGAGGGTGATGAGCCCGTTGGCGGCGAGCAGCTTCAGGGCACGCGCCTCGTTGACGGCGTCGTTGGGGATCGCGACGGTCGCGCCGCTCTTCAGGGTGTCGGCGCTCTTGACCTTGTGGGAGTAGAGGCCGAGCGGCTCCAGGTGCACCGTGACGACGGGCACGATGTGGGTGCCGCGCTTCTTGTTGAAGTCGTCCAGGTAGGGCTGGTTCTGGAAGTAGTTGGCGCCCACCGAGCCGTCCTCGGTCGCCGTGTTCGGCACGATGTAGTCCTGGAACTCCTTGACCTCCAGGTCGAGGCCCGCCTTCTTCGCCAGGTTCTTCTTGACGAAGTCGAGGATCTCGGCGTGCGGGGTCGGGCTCGCTGCGACGACCAGCGGTCCGCTGTAGTCGGAGGAGGAGGCGGAGTCGGTGCCCGAGCCGCAGGCGGTGAGCCCGAAGGTGAGGGCTCCGGCGGCGAGGACGGCGGTGGTGATCCTGGCGGTGTTACGCACGAAAAGTGCCTTTCCTGAGGGGTGGTGCTGCCCCGTCGTGGGTGGTGACGGGGAAATCCGTGGGTGGTGAGTCAGTGGGTCAGACGGTCTTGCCGGTCGCCGTGGACGCCTTCAGCAGGCGGAGCCTCGGCGCCGCGCCGGACCGGCCGCCGCGCCGGTGCAGTCCGCGTGCGGCGTAGTCGCCGGCGAACTGGATGACGGCGATCACGACCGCGAGGACGGCGACCGTGATCCACATCAGGCTGGTCTCGAAGCGCTGGTAGCCGTACCGGATGGCGATGTCGCCCAGGCCGCCGGCGCCGACGGTGCCGGCCATCGCGGAGTAGCCGATGAGGGCGACGATCGTGGTGGTGGCGGAGGAGATCAGCGAGGGCAGCGACTCGGGTACGAGGACCTTGCGGACGACGGTCCATGTGTTGCCGCCCATCGACTGCACGGCCTCGACGAGTCCGCCGTCCACTTCGCGGACAGCCGTCTCGACCAGGCGCGCGAAGAACGGGATCGCCCCGATCGCGAGGGGCACGATCGCGGCCTCACGGCCGATGGTCGTCCCGGTGATGGTGCGGGTGAAGCTCATCAGCGCGACCATCAGGATGATGAACGGCATCGAGCGGGCGACGTTCACGACCTGTCCGATGACCTTGTTGGCCACGACGTTCTGGAGGAGGCCGCCTCGGTCGGTCAGGACGAGCAGGATGCCGAGCGGCAGACCGCCCACGATCGCGATGAGGGTGGACCAGCCCACCATGTAGAGCGTGTCCCAACACGCCTGGGACAGCAGCGGCTGCATCTCGGACCAGGTCACTTGGCACCTTCCTTGAGCAGCACGGGCTCCTGGCCGAGGACGTCGATTCCCAGTCCCTGCTCGCGCAGGAAGCCGATGGGCACCACGTTGTCCTCGTAGCGGCCGGGCAGTTCGATGCGCATCCGGCCGACCTGCAGGCCGCCGACCGTGTCGATCGCGGCGCCGAGGATCGAGATGTCGATGTTGTACGTCCGCGACAGCTGGGAGATGACGGGCTGGGTGGCCGCCTCGCCCTGGAAGGTGACGTCGACGACGGTGCGGTCCTCGCCGGTGGCGTCGCCGCCCACCGGGAAGAGGGCCGCGGCCAGTTCCGAGCCGGGAGAGGCGAGGAGTTCGCTCACGGTGCCGGACTCGACGATCCGGCCGTTCTCCATCAGCGCGGCCGAGTCGCAGATCGTCTTGACGACGTCCATCTCATGGGTGATGAGCAGGACGGTCAGGCCGAGCTGCCGGTTCAGGTCGCGCAGCAGCTGGAGGATGGAGCGGGTGGTCTCGGGGTCGAGGGCGCTGGTGGCCTCGTCGGACAGGAGCACCTTCGGGTCGCCGGCGAGAGCGCGGGCGATGCCGACGCGCTGCTTCTGGCCGCCGGAGAGCTGGGCCGGGAAGGACCTGGACTTGTCGGAGAGGCCGACCAGGTCGAGGAGTTCGAGGGCCTTGCGGCTGCGCTCCCTGCCGGAGACGCCGAGGATTTCGAGGGGCAGCTCGACGTTGTCCTGGACGGTGCGCGAGGACAGCAGGTTGAAGTGCTGGAAGACCATCCCGATACGGCTGCGCGCCCTGCGCAGTTCCCGGCCGGCGCGCGGTCCGCGGCCGACGAGGGCGGTGAGGTCCTGTCCGGCGACGCTCACGGTCCCGGCGGTGGGGCGTTCCAGGAGGTTGACGCAGCGGATGAGCGAGGACTTGCCGGCGCCGGACTGGCCGATGACGCCGTAGACCTCGCCTTCGCGGACGTGCAGATCGACGCCGTCGAGGGCGGTCACCTCACGGCCGCGCGAGCGGTAGACCTTGGTGAGGCCCGTTGTCGTGATCACTGGGGTTTCCGTCACTGTCGTGTGCGGGGCGTGGGTGTGCCCGGGCACGGGTGCATGCGGTCGGGAACGCGGCACGGTTCTCGCGGTGGCGATGGAACCGGGGGAGAACGTGTGCGCGGGGCAGCCCGAGTCACGTACTTCGTACGGACATGGGGCGGCGGTCTCGCTTCGGGGCGCGAGGCCAGGCGGTGGTGCGGGGGCCCTCTAGAAGGCGCACATTCGACACATACAACGAGCACCGGGCGTCATGGTCGCCTCGGTCGCAAGGATGCGGCTGCTCGTCGTGGTCATGAAACGAGTAAAGCAGAAGTACAGCCGCGGGCCGTCATCGCTGTCCGCATTGCGGACAGCGATGGACACGGTCCGGCCCCGACGGGAGACCCCTGCTCCCCCGCCGGTGACCAGCGCCGACAGGGCGCGACGGCGCTCTCCACAGGAGTCGTGTGCGGCGCGGCCGCCTCAGGTGTTGTGGTCAAGACCACGACGGTCGCGCCGCGGGAGGCGCGGGGCGAGCGGGGGCCGACGGGGGCAGCCCGGGGGCGAGGACAGCAGGCCATTTGGACCGTAATAGGGTCACGGCATGCTTGATGCCCTGACGGTCGCGACGGCCGTCGCCGCGCTCGCGCTCGCCGCCTGGTGCGGCTGGGCCGCCTATCGTGATCAGCCGACCAAGGACTGGCACTTCATCGGCATGGCCGTGGTGTCGGCGCTCGCCCTGGTGCAGTTGGTCATCGGTGTCGTCCAGCTGGGTCGCGGCGAGAAGCCGGAACAGGGCACGACGATCTTCGTGGCGTATCTGCTCGGCGCGCTCGCGTGCATCCCGGCGGCCGGCTTCATGTCACTGGCGGAGCGCACGCGCTGGGGTTCGATCACCGTGGCGGCCGGCGGCGTCGTCCTCGCCGTCCTGGAGGTGCGGCTCTATGACATCTGGGGAGGCTGAGATGACGGCCCCGGAGGGGAAGCCGCGCAGGGTCCGGCTGATCAGCGGGCCGGGCATGCTGCTGGTCTGGTTGTACGGCGTGATGGTCGTCGGCGCGGTGTCGCGCTCGGCGGTGCAGATCTCGACGGAGTTCGACAAGGCCCCGCTGGCCTACTCGCTCTCCGCGATCGCGGGTCTCGTGTACGGCTTCATCACGTACTCGCTCGTGCGCGGCGGCGAGCGGGCCCGCAGGGCGGCGCTGGTGTGCTGCGCCGCCGAGCTCGCGGGCGTGCTGACGGTGGGGACGTGGACGCTGGTGGAGCCGTCCGCGTTCCCCGACGCCACGGTGTGGTCGGACTACGGGATGGGCTATCTGTTCATCCCGGTACTGCTGCCGCTGTCGGCGATGTACTGGCTGCGCAAGGCGCGTACGACCGCCGACAGCTGAGCCTCAGGGGCGTGAGGTGCGGGGCTGCTACGCGCTGGCCGCGTACGCGCTGGTGTCCGCGCCCTTGGCGAGGGTCACCAGGGTGAGGCGCTCGTCGACGCGCTCCGCGGAGACCTGCGTGTAGCCGTGCTTGCGGTACAGGCGCAGGTTGTGGTCGCTGCGGTGTCCCGTGAAGAGCTGGAAGGACTTGGCCGTTCCCTCCGCGCCGAGCTTCGCCTCGATCGCGGTGAGCAGGCGTCCGCCCAGCCCGTGGCGTTGCATGCGCGGGTGGACGATGAGCTTGTTGATGCGCGCCGTGCCCTCGACATCAACCGCTCCGCGTACGGAGGCCACCACCTCGTCCCCGAGCCGGGCCACCAGGACAGTGCCCTGGGCCAGCTCGGCCTTGAGGGAGTCGAGGGGCTGGGTGAGTGGCTCGATGCCGTAGTCGCCGTACAGCTCGGCCTCGCTCTGGTAGCAGAGGTACTGCAGCTTGAGGATCTGCTCGGCGTCCTGCTCCGTCGCTGCCGAGATGGTCACGCTCATGCCCATGTGTGCATGCCTCCCGCTCACCTGTTCCACCGGTTGTCCCTCACTCCTATCCCCGCGGTTCGCGAGCCGCAACCTCCGGCGCGAGCAATCGGCGCAGACATCCCAGGCATCTGGAACGTTCCGGACCCAGACTGCCCTGTGAGATACCCAACTCCCCTGCGATTTCGCGATAAGTGAGGTCCTTGGGGGACAACAGCGCCGCCATCAGCCGGGGGCAGCGGCCCGGCAGGCGTCGTACGGCGTCGTGCAGCGCCCGGTCGCGGGCGGCGGCGAGGGCCTGCTGCTCCGGGCCGGTGCCGTGGTCGTCGGCGGGCTCGGCGGCGTACGGCCGTTCGAGGCGGGCCGTGCGGCGGCTGCGGCGCCCTTCCGAGCGGACGGCCCGGCGCAGCCACCCGTGCGGGTCAACGGGTGGGCCGTCCGTGTCGAGGCGCTCCAGGAGGCGCAGCCAGACGGCCTGTTCCAGGTCGCTCTGCTCGGTGCCGGACGCGTGGGCCTCGGCGGAGGCCTCGGCGGCGAGCAGTGGGCGCAGCGCGGTGAGCATCTCGTGTGTCATATGCCCCATCACGCGGCCGCCCGGGCGGGAGGTTGCCGGGGCGGCCGGTTGTCACCCCAAACGGGGTGGCGGGGTCATCCGTTGACGAAGTCCTCGCGGGCGAGCAGCGCGGTGTCCGCGTTGTCGGAGAAGACGCCGTCGATGCCGGTGGCGAAGTACGTCCGGAACGCGCCGAAGGCGTCGCCGTAGGCGTTCGGGTCGGTGCCCGTGCGGAAGTTCGCGGGCAGGAAGGTGTTCTCGTTGCGCATCGTGTAGGGGTGCAGGATCAGGCCCGCCTTGTGCGCGTCGGCAACGAGCGTGGTCGGCGTGGTGAGGGCCCCGTTCGCGTCCTTGGGGATGACGAGGTCGAGGGTCGGACCGATGCCCTGCGCGTACGAGGCGATCCACTGCAGGCCCGCGGGCGTGACGAGGTCGGCGACCGTGCGCAGGTCACCGGCCGTCACGAAGTCCCAGGGACGGGTGTTCGCGGCGGACAGCAGCACGACGAGCGGGTTGCCGACGAGCTTGTCCAGCCGCTGGATGCTGCTCGGCTCGAAGGACTGGATGATGACCGGCGAGTTCTTCCGGTCCTTGCCGTGCTTGTGGAGGATCTTGGCGAGCCGCTCCTCCAGGCCGAGGCCGAGTTTGCGGAAGTACGTGGGGTGTTTGGTCTCGGGGTAGATCCAGACCTGCTTGCCGCGCTTGCGGGTCTGCTCGTCCTGCCACTGGAGCACCTCTTCGAAGGTGGGGATCTCCCAGCGGCCGTTGTAGAGGGTGTTGCGCTGGCGGTTGGCGGGGATGCGCTCGATCGCGCGCAGCGTCTTCAGCTCGGCGAGCGTGAAGTCCTCGGTGAACCAGCCGGTGGTGGCGACCCCGTCCAGCGTCTTGGTGGTCTTGCGGCCGGCGAACTCGGGGTGCGCGGCGACGTCGGTGGTCCCGCCGATCTCCGGCTCGTGACGGCATACGAGGTGGCCGTCCTTGGTGGGCACCAGGTCACCCGCCTCGACGACGTCGGCGCCCAGGTCGAGGGCCAGCTCGTACGACCCGAACGTGTGCTCGGGACGGTAGCCGCTGGCGCCGCGGTGGCCGATGACGGTCGGCTTCGGCAGGCTCCGGTAGCCGCCGGTGCGCTGCCCGTCGGCGCTCGCCACGCCCGGCAGTCCGAGGACCGCGCCCCCCGCACCGAGCACCGCGGCCCCGAGCAGCTTCCTTCGCGCCGTGCCCCGCCCCTGCTCGTTGGACCCCTGCGTCGCCATGAGCGCTCCTTCTCCGTACCGCCCTGCACCTGTCAAAGCGGGACGATCGTAGGTGCCCGCGGGTGACGGTGGGGAGACCCTCGGCGGAACTCGCGGGTGACGCTGGATGTCGTACGGAATACGGGTGTTGAGGCCGTGCGGGCGCGCGGATCACCCACCTCACGACCCCCGCTGTTCACGCGTCGGCCGGTAACCCGCGCGACGTCCGTCACATCTTCGCGCCCGCGTGACGGGCGCGAAACGGGGCGCCTTCGCAGGTAAACGTGCGTCAACACTGCGTATCCAGTCGGTGAACCCGATGTGCAATCACCCGGAAAGCGCGAGTATCGTCCTCACCTGCACAGACTTCATACCGATCCCTTGACAATGGAGGGCCCGTTGTCCCGCTTCGCGCTCATCAAGGCAGTGCTCGGACCGATCATGCGCCTGATGTTCCGCCCACGGGTGGAAGGCGTGGAGCACATCCCGGGCGACGGCCCGGTGATCCTGGCCGGCAACCACCTCACCTTCATCGACTCGATGATCCTGCCGCTGGTGTGCGACCGGCAGGTGCTCTTCATCGGCAAGGACGAGTACGTCACCGGCAAGGGCTTCAAGGGCCGCCTGATGGCCTGGTTCTTCACCGGCGTCGGCATGATCCCGGTGGACCGGGACGGCGCGAACGGCGGAGTCGCCGCGCTGATGACCGGCCGCCGCGTCCTGGAGGAGGGCAAGGTCTTCGGCATCTACCCCGAGGGCACCCGCTCCCCCGACGGCCGCCTCTACCGCGGCCGCACCGGCATCGCCCGGCTCACTCTGATGACGGGCGCCCCGGTCGTCCCGTTCGCGATGATCGGCACCGACAAGCTGCAGCCCGGCGGCGCGGGGATGCCGCGGCCCGGCCGCGTCACCGTTCGCTTCGGTGAGGCCATGGAGTTCTCGCGGTACGAGGGCATGGACCGTGACCGGTACGTGCTGCGCGCGGTGACCGACTCGGTGATGACCGAGGTCATGCGGTTGTCCGGGCAGGAGTACGTGGACATGTACGCCACGAAGGCCAAGGCCGCGTAGCGGCTCCGCCGGGGTGTGAGGAAGGTCGGGCGCGGTGCGCCCGGCCTTTTTTCTGGGGGCTCTGCCCCCAGGCCCCCGTAATCGGCCTGGACGGCCTCGTCCTCAAACGCCGGACGGGCTGAAATCTCTGCCTCTGCCCCTTCAGCGGGACGGGCTAATCTCCCAGCCTCTGGCCCTTCAGCTGGAACCATGCCGCCACCGCCGTGGCGAGCAGTACCGCCGCTCCGATTCCGGCCGCCAGGCCGAGGCCGTCGACGAAGGCCTCTCGGGCCGACGTCATCAGGGCGTCCGCGGTGTCGGCCGGGAGGCCGGATGCCACCTCGGCCGCGCCGCCGAGTGACTCGTGGGCCGCGGACGGGGTGCCCGCCGGGGCCGTGAAGTCGCGGTAGGCGCCGGTGACGATGGAGCCGAGCAGTGCGATGCCGAGGGCGGCGCCGAGTTCGTAGGCCGTCTCGGAGACCGCGGACGCGGCGCCCGCCTGCTCCTTGGGCACGCTGGAGAGGATCACGTCGGCGGTGACGGTGAAGGAGAAGCCCGCTCCGACGCCGACGACCAGGAGCGCGCCGCCCAGCAGCGGGTAGCCGGTGGACTCGCTGAGCAGGGTGAGTGCGGCCAGCGCCAGGCCCACCGCCGCGAGTCCGCCCGCGACCACGGCGCGTACGGAGAACCGCCGGGCGACCGAGCCCGCGATCAGGCCCGACACCACCGCGCCGACGGCGGCGGGGAGTTCGGCGAGACCCGCCTCCAACGGTCCTCTGCCCTGCACGAGTTGCAGGTACTGCGAGAGGAAGAAGATGAGGCCGGCCAGACCGAGGACGGTGAGCAGGTCGGCGAGCACCGCTGCGGAGAAGCCGCGGTTGCGGAACAGCCGCATGTCCAACAGCGGGGTGGGCAGCGTGAGTTGGCGGCGCACGAACCAGCAGAGCGCGCCGGCACCGAGCACACCGGCGAGCGCGGCTTCCCCGCTCACGCCGTGCGCGGCCGCCTCCTTCACCGCGTACACGAGGCCGATCATGCCGACGAGCGAGAGCACGACGCTGGTCAGGTCCCACGGACCGGGATCGGGATTCCGCGACTCGGGCAGCAGCTTGATGCCGACGAGGACGAGGACCGCCATCACCGGGAGGTTGATCAGGAAGACGGAGCCCCACCAGAAGTGCTCCAGCAGGAAGCCTCCGGCGACGGGCCCGACTGCCGTACCGGCGGAGGCAGTTGCTCCCCAGATGCCGATCGCGAGACTGCGTTCGCGCGGGTCGTGGAAGAGGTTGCGGATCAGCGCGAGGGTGGCCGGCATCAGCGTCGCACCCGCGACACCGAGCAGCGCCCGCGCCAGGATCATCAACTCCGGTGTCGTCGCATAGGCGTTGAGCACGGAGACCGCACCGAACGCCGCCGATCCGATGAGCAGCAGCTTCTTGCGGCCGATGCGGTCACCGAGGCTGCCCATGGAGACGAGCAGTCCGGCGATGACGAACGAGTAGACGTCACCGATCCACAGGAGCTGGGTGCCGGAGGGCTTCAGGTCCTCGCTGATGTACGGGGTTGCCAGGCCGAGGACGGTCGCGTCGACGGCCACCAACAGCACGGCCAGGACGAGGACGGAGAGCGCGAGCCAACGGCCCGGACGCTTCTCCAGCTCTGTCGTGGCGGCCGGCTGCAGGGTGCTGGTCATGATTCCTCTCTCCGTAGGGTGCCGCCGAGCAGCAGCTCGACGATCATGTGGTGGAAGTCCTTGCCGGCGACCCGGCCCTCGGCCACGGCCCAGACCCCGGAGGCCATCAGCCCGTAGAGGGCCTCGGTGAGCCAGGCGGGAGTGAGGTCGATACGGAACTCGCCGCTCTCCTGGCCGCGCCGGAACAGCGCGGCGATCCGGGCGTCGAGCCGCGCCCAGCCCTGGTTCTGCTCCGCGCCCTCGAACAGCTGGTTCTCGGTGTAGAGGAACGCGAGCAGTCCGGCGGCGCCTTCGAGCGCCCGCACCAGACGGCGTACGGCCTCCTGGGCGGCGCCCTCGTCGAGCCGCGCCGCATCGAGCGCCGCCTCGCACTCCGCGATGCCGAGCGACTCCAGCGCCCGTACGAGTGCGTCGCGCCCGGCGAAGTGGCGGTGCAGCGTGGCCCTGCTGATCCCGGCCGCCTTGGCGACCTCGTCCATGGTCGCGGTGGATTTCCGGGTCAGGAGGGCCGCGGCACTGCGCAGCACATGCTCACGGTCGACAGCCATGAGACAACCATAGCCCACATGAGACACTGTTGTCTCATTGTAGGCATAGACGTCTCACGTCTGATGCACAGACGGTCAGGGGCTCCGCTCGGCGCCGGGCTGCCCTGCCGCTGTCAGTGCCAGGGCAGCCGGCCGCGCCGCTCCCAGTACGCCCCCGGCTCCTCGGCGAGAGCCGCGAGCCGGGTGAGCTGCTCGTCGTCGAGGTCGACGACCGCCGCGTGCAGGTTCGAGGAGAGCTGGCCGGTGGTGGCCGCACCGGAGAGGACGACTCCGGCCCACGGCTGGTGCAGGACCAGGGCGAGGGCGACCGCGTCGGCGGCGACCCCGGCCCGCTCGGCGATCTCCCGAACAGCCTCCGGCGCCTGCCCGGCGGCAAGGCGCCCGTTGGCCATGCCCTCCTTGACGATCACCGTGAGCCCCGCGTCGTACGCCTCGCCGAGCGCGGGTGCGGCGGAGGTCTCCAGCACGTTGTACGTCGCCTGGACGGTACGGAAGAGGGGCTCGCCGTCGACCGTGACGGCGAGCGCGGTACGGATCGCGTCGGCCTGGGCGGGCCCGCTGGTCGAGAAGCCGATGCTCAGGCCCCCGGCAGCGGCCTCGGCCAGCCGGGCGTGGAGTTCCTTGTCGGTGAGGGCCGGGCTGTCCGGGGTCACCGAGTGGATCTGGTAGAGGTCGAGGCGGTCGCCGAGCAGTGCGGCGCTCTCGGCGCGCTGACGCTCGTACGTGGCGAGGGTGTGGTCCTTGACCTCGTGCGCCTCGGCGTCGGTGCGCCAGTCCGCGGTGTAGGTGTAGCCCCACTTGCTGCCGATGACCACGTCGTCGACGCCCGGCCGGCCGCTCAGCCAGCCGGCGAGGAACTCCTCGGAGCGGCCGTAGGAGCGCGCCGCGTCGAAGTAGCGCACGCCTTGCGCGTAGGCGGCGTCGAGGAGTTCGTGGGTGCGCTCGCGCAGGGCGTCGACGCTGCGCTCGGCGGGGAGGTCGTCCTCGCGGCCGAGGTTGATGTAGCCGGGGCGGCCGACGGCGGCCAGACCCAGACCGATGTGGCAGGTGGGGGTCGTTGCTGAGGCCAGTCGGGCGAAGGGCATCGCGAGCTCCGTTCGGTCGGCTCCTTGCGGCTCCCGACCAACGTAACCCGCGATGCCCCGGTGATTGGCGACCCGCTACTTGTTCTTGGCGGTGGCCCAGGCGTGCTGGGCCACGAGGTCCGCCTGCACCTCGGCCAGTTGCACGGCGACCGCGCTGGGCGCCGTACCGCCGCGGCCGTCGCGGGAGGCGAGCGCGCCCGGCACGTTGAGCACCGAGCGCACCTCGGGCGTCAGATGCGCGGAGATCTTCGCGAACTGCTCGTCGGTGAGCCCGTCCAGCTCGATGCCGTCGGCCTCGGCGACCTTCACGCACTCGCCCGCGACCTCGTGTGCGACACGGAACGGCACGCCCTGCTTGACCAGCCACTCGGCGATGTCGGTGGCGAGCGAGAAGCCGGCCGGGGCCAGCTCCTCCATGCGCTCGCGGTTGACGGTGAGGGTGGCCATCATGCCGGTGAAGGCGGGAAGCAGGACTTCGAGCTGGTCGCAGGAGTCGAAGACCGGCTCCTTGTCCTCCTGGAGGTCGCGGTTGTACGCGAGCGGGAGGGCCTTGAGCGTGGCCATCAGGCCGGTCAGGTTGCCGATGAGACGGCCGGACTTGCCGCGCGCCAGCTCGGCGATGTCCGGGTTCTTCTTCTGCGGCATGATCGACGAGCCGGTGGAGAAGGCGTCGTGGAGGGTGACGAAGGAGAACTCCTTCGTGTTCCAGATGATGACCTCCTCGGCGATCCGGGAGAGGTTCACACCGATCATCGCGGTGATGAAGGCGAACTCGGCGACGAAGTCACGGGAGGCCGTGCCGTCGATGGAGTTGGCCACGCTGCCGTGCTCGAAGCCGAGGTCCCTGGCGACCGACTCGGGGTCGAGGCCGAGGGAGGAACCGGCCAGGGCGCCCGAGCCGTACGGGGAGACCGCCGTGCGCTCGTCCCACTGGCGCAGCCGCTCGGCGTCCCGGGACAGCGACTGCACGTGCGCGAGGACGTGGTGGGCGAACAGGACCGGCTGGGCGTGCTGGAGGTGCGTGCGGCCCGGCATCGCGACGTCCGCGTGGGCCTCGGCGAGGCCGACCAGCGCGTCCTGGAGGTCGGCGATCAGTCCGCCGATGATCCGGGCGTGGTCGCGCAGGTACATCCGGAAGAGCGTCGCGACCTGGTCGTTGCGCGAACGTCCGGCGCGGAGCTTGCCGCCGAGGTCGGGACCGAGGCGCTCAAGGAGGCCCCGCTCCAGGGCGGTGTGGACGTCCTCGTCGGCGATCGTGCCCACGAACGAGCCGTCGGCCACATCGGCTTCGAGCCGGTCGAGTCCCTCCAGCATCCGGGAGAGCTCGTCGTCCGTGAGGAGGTTCGCCTTGTGCAGCACGCGCGCGTGGGCACGCGATCCGGCGATGTCGTACGGCGCGAGCCGCCAGTCGAAGTGGACGGACGCGGACAGCTTGGCCAGGGCCTCGGCGGGGCCGTCGGCGAAGCGGCCGCCCCAGAGCCGTACGTCACCGCTGTTGCTGCTCACTGCTCTGCTCCTCGGGAGGTGGGTGGATGTGCGACCGCCTCCCCACCGCGGACGGACGGGGAGGCGGTTGTCACGCTAGCGGTAGGTGACTACGCCAGGTCGCGCTTGGCCGCGATCTTCGACGAAAGGCTGTAGATGTCGATGAAGCCCTTGGCCGCGGCCTGGTCGAAGCTGTCGCCCGTGTCGTACGTGGCGAGGTTGAAGTCGTAGAGCGAGGTGTCGGAGCGCCGGCCGGTGACGACGGCGCGGCCGCCGTGCAGGGTCATCCGGATGTCGCCGTTGACGTGCTGGTTGGCCTCTTCGATGAAGCCGTCCAGGGCGCGCTTGAGCGGGGAGAACCACTGGCCGTCGTAGACCAGTTCGCCCCAGCGCTGCTCGACCTGGCGCTTGTAGCGGGCGAGTTCACGCTCGACGGTGACGTTCTCCAGCTCCTGGTGGGCCGTGATGAGCGCGATCGCACCCGGAGCCTCGTACACCTCGCGGGACTTGATGCCCACGAGGCGGTCCTCGACCATGTCGATCCGGCCGATGCCCTGGGCACCGGCGCGCTCGTTGAGCTGCTGGATCGCCTGGAGCACGGTGACGGGCCTGCCGTCGATGGCGACCGGGACGCCCTGCCTGAAGGATATGACGACCTCGTCGGCCTCGCGGGGCTCGGCCGGGTTGGAGGTGTACTCGTAGATGTCCTCGATCGGCGCGTTCCAGATGTCCTCCAGGAAGCCCGTCTCCACGGCGCGTCCGAAGACGTTCTGGTCGATGGAGTACGGGGACTTCTTGGAGGTCGCGATCGGGAGGTTCTTCTCCTCGCAGAACGCGATGGCCTTGTCGCGGGTCATCGCGTAGTCGCGGACCGGGGCGATGCACTTGAGGTCGGGGGCGAGGGCGACGATGCCGGCCTCGAAGCGGACCTGGTCGTTGCCCTTGCCGGTGCAGCCGTGGGCGACCGTGGTGGCGCCGTGCTTCTGGGCGGCGGCGACGAGGTGCTTGACGATCGTCGGCCGGGAGAGCGCGGAGACCAGCGGATAGCGGTCCATGTAGAGGGCGTTGGCCTTGATCGCCGGGAGGCAGTACTCGTCGGCGAACTCGTCCTTGGCGTCGGCCACTTCGGCCTCGACCGCACCGCAGGCGAGGGCGCGCTTGCGGATGACGTCCAGGTCCTCGCCGCCCTGACCGACGTCCACCGCGACGGCGATGACCTCGGCGCCCGTCTCCTCGGCGATCCAGCCGATGGCGACGGAGGTGTCCAGACCGCCTGAGTAGGCGAGTACGACGCGCTCGGTCACGGGTTTCTCCTCACGGTGCGTTCGCTGTCATGCATGAGTATGCAGAGTTCTGCATGATTCGTCAATCTCGACTGATGCCGAGGCTTTTTTCGAAGGCCGTTGAACGCACGAAACCGCTTTCGCGTACTCCCCACCGAACGCAGGCGCCGCGTTTGTACACCCACTCCTGACCCAAGTGAGGCATCCGCATGTCCAGGGCTCTTCCGAAGTACAACAAGCGCCGCGTCGTCATGATCGGCGGTGCCGCCGCAGTGGTGCTGTCCGGAGCGGTGATCGCCGGTTCCGCCCTGGCCGGGGAGTCCGGCAAGAGCAGCGCCAACAACGCCACGACCAAGGCCGCGCCCGGCACGGTGAACTGCCCGGCCGTCGCGCCGAGCCTCCCCGCTGTCCCCGCCTCCGCGAAGGCCGAGGTCGACCGCAACCTGGCCCTGCTGAACACGCAGATCGCGGAGGCCAACAAGCGGCTCGTCGACACGGTCGGCCAGGGCGGACCGAACTTCGTCCAGAACGCCATCCTCGGCCCCCTCAAGGACAAGCGCGTCGCCACCGTCAACCGCATCGCGACCGCCATCGGCCGCACGGCCGCCAAGCCGCAGGGTCTCGACGCACTGGCGCCCTGCAAGCTGAACACGGGCGGCGGCACGGCGACGGGCGGCGGCGCGGCGGCCGGTGGAGGCGCCGCCCCCGCGGCGCCGAGCGCGACGGCGACCGCGCAGGCGGGCGGCGCCGCGAACAACGCGGGGGGTGCGGCCGCGGCCGGCACCATCACCTGCCCCGACGTCGCCTCGCAGCTCCCGGCGGTCCCCGCCTCCGCGAAGGCCGAGGTCGACCGCAACCTGACCCTGCTCAACACGCAGATCACGGAGGCCAACACGCGACTGGTCAACACGGTCGGCCAGGGCGGACCGAACTTCGTCCAGAACGCGATCCTCGGCCCCCTCAAGGACAAGCGCGCCTCGACGATCGACCGCATCGCGATCTCGATCGGCCGTACGGCGGCCAAGCCCACGGGTCTGAACTCCCTCGCCACCTGCGCACTCAACAAGTGACGGGCCCCGTGGCCGCACCGATCGACGCCCCGCCCGGTGCGGCCACGGAACCCGCAATTCATTAGACAGGCGAAGGATTTTCGTCAATAATCGTTAGTCATGGGAAAGACCTATGAGCGCATAGACGGCCGCCTGCGTACCTTCATCGAGGCGCAGCCAATCTTCTTCACCGCGACCGCCCCGCTGGCCGGGGACGGCACGATCAACCTCTCCCCCAAGGGGCTCACCGGTTCCTTCGCCGTCCTCGACGAGCTGACCGTCGCCTATCTGGACTTCGCCGGGAGCAACGCCGAGACGATCGCGCACCTGCGCGAGAACGGCCGGATCACCCTCATGTGGTGTGCCTTCCAGGGCCCACCGAACATCGTCCGGGTGCACGGCCGCGGTGAGCCCGTCTTCCGCGACGACCCGCGCTTCAAGGAACTGCTCACCCACTTCCCCGGCATCGACCCGACCCCGCACGGGCTGCGCGCGATCGTCGTCGTGACGGCCGAACTGGTCCGCGACACCTGCGGCTACGCGGTGCCCTTCATGTCGTACGACGAGGACCGCGATCTGCACGGCAAGCGCTTCGCGCGCGAGGACGACGCCTCGCTGAGCGCGTACTTCACCAAGAAGGAGTACATCGCGACGAGCATGGACGGACTGCCCGGGCTGCCGTTGCCGCTGCCCCCCACTACCGTCTGAGCCATGCGCCCCGGTGTCGTCGCCCTCGCGTCCGCCTCCTTGCTCGTGCTCGGTGCCGCGCCCGGCGGCGGGGCCTGGGACGGGCTCCCCGCGCCGCCGCTGCCCGAGCGCATGGCGGACTCCGGCGGCGGCACCCAGCTGATCACCGCCCTGGCTCCGCGCGCGGACGCGACGTCCGGCACCGTGGCCTGGTGGGATCTGCGCGACGGCCGGTGGGTGAAGGCCGGTTCTGCCTCGGCACGCTTCGGCGCCAGGGGGCTCACCGAGGGCGCCTCGCGGAGGCAGGGCACGAACACGACCCCGACGGGGCTGTACGACCTGCCGTACGCCTTCGGCATCAAGGCCGCGCCCCACGGCACCTCGGCCCCCTACCGCCGGGTGCACCAGGACTCCTGGTGGTGCCAGGACAACGGCTCCCGCTCCTACAACCGCTGGACCGAGCCGCGTCCCGCCGACTGCCGCGCCACCGAGTCGGAGCACCTGATCGGATACGACACGCAGTACGCGTACGCCTTCGTCATCGGCTTCAACTACGAGCGGCCCGTGCACGGCCGGGGCGCGGGCATCTTCCTGCATGTCAACGGGCGTGGGCCGACGGCTGGTTGCGTGTCGGTGCCTGTGGCGGCGATGCGGCGGATCCTGAAGTGGGCCGATCCGGCGCGCGGGCCGCACATCGCGATCGGGACGGAGAGCGGCGCCACCGCGATCACCGGGTACTGACCGGGTTCGCCGTCGCGTTGTCGGTGCGCGATGCCATCATGTTTCCCTGCTGGTGGGAGGGGACATGGAACGGGCGCGCAAGGCCCTGCTGATCGGAGTCGGGCACGCACCCGCGACGGTGGGCCTGCTGGAACCGCTCGACGAGGTCGTCGAAGCGGATCTACGACTGATGAACACGGCGCTGGAAGCAGCCGGTTACGAGGTCGAGACGCTGCACGACGCCGGCCTCAGCCGGATCAAACCCAAGATCTACGAGGTGGCCCGCGACGTGCCGCCCGGCGGCACCCTCCTGCTGTACTTCACCGGACACGGCGTGCGGGTCGACGGCGTCGACCACCTCGTCCCCGCCGACGCCACCCCACCGAGGGACGGGGTGTGGCAGGAGCCGTACGTGGACTCCCTGTTACCCGC
Source organism: Streptomyces sp. NPDC005485 (assembly GCF_040606085.1). Taxonomy (NCBI): domain Bacteria; kingdom Bacillati; phylum Actinomycetota; class Actinomycetes; order Kitasatosporales; family Streptomycetaceae; genus Streptomyces; species Streptomyces sp. NPDC005485. The sequence goes on from NZ_JBEXDZ010000014.1 coordinate 25,179, forward strand.
GCGCATCAGCCCCCTGCTCAAGGAGTGCCGGGCAGGCACGGTGCTCTGGCTCGTCGACGCCTGCCGCACGGTCATGGACGGCAAGGGAGTGGCCTTCGGCAACAGCATCGACAGCGGGCCTCCCGAAGGCGGCTTCGCCGTGCTGACGGGCTGTTCGGCCGGGGAGCAGTGCGGACACACCTCCGAGGGGAGCTTCTTCACCCGGGGGCTCGCCGACGCGCTGGGGCCGCTCGCCCCCGCCCGCACCGTGCACGAGGTGTTCACGGCGGCGCGAGCCCGGACGAAGGAGGCCGCCCGGCGGCACGGCCTCACCCAGACCGCCGGGATCCGCTACGGCACCAACGCCGAGGCGGAGACCAGGGAGAAGGAGATCTGCGGCGGCCGTCCGCTGCTGGAGGCCTGGCTGGAGGCGGCCCGTCAGACGCCGCTGTGGGAGCGGGTGAAGCCGGAGGACCAGGGCAGTGTTCCGGCCTTCCAGGACTCTCTCGCCGACTTCGTCGGGCAGTGCGCCCGTACCCTGCATCTCGCGCAGCAGCGCCTGCCGCATCCGGACCCCTGGGCCGACGACGCGTTCCCGGTACGGCTGCTGCGGGACCGGCTGCCCCTGCTGCTCCCCGAGGCGGCGACCCTGTCGGCGGTCGAGGTCGCGCTGCTCGTGGCGGCACCGTTCCTGCGCGAGGCCGCCTGGGCGGACCGGCTGAGCCAGGCCGCGGAGATCGACCCGTACGCAGGGGAGCGCCGCCCCGGCGCCGACGCCCACCGCAGGCACTACGAACAGATGGGCGACCAGCACGCGCGCGTGGCGCGGAAGGCGGCCCAGTGCCGGGCCCGTGACCGGGTGCAGGACGAGGCCGCCGTGACGATGTGGCTGGTGCACCGCTGGATCGCCGACCGGTTCGAGACGGACGACGAGGCGGTGCCGCCGGGTCCGGCCCAGGCTCTGGTCACCGCGCTGGGCGTGGCGCAGGACCGGGTGCACGAGTTGTCCGGCCTGCTGTGCGCACTGGCCTCCGGGATCGGCCTCGAAGACCTGCCGGGTGAACTGCCGGCCGCGTCCCGGGGCAAGGTGCTCCTGCCCGGCGGTCACCAGACCCTTCGGGTGCGCCCGCTCGCCGCGCTGCTCCGGCTCGCCGCCGCGCTGGCCGTGGACGTCCGGACCTTCCCCGAGGCGGTGGCCGAGCATCTGGCGGTCACCGACCCCGTCCTGCCCGAGCAGGTCATCGGCACGGCCCGCGACCTGGGCTGGGACCGGGACGGTGACGCCCTGCATCTGGACGCCCTCTGCCCCCACCAGGCCGTGCACGCGGCGCTCACCGAAGTGGTGGACCAGGCGGACCAACTCACCGCGCAGGTCATGGACCTGAGCGCCGAGCTGCCGGAATCGGAAGCCGCGCTGCTGACGGCCGTGCCCCGCCGTGTCACCGATCGGGGGCTTCGCCCGAGCCGGATCGGCAACCAGCCGTCGTACGAGGTCCCGTTGCTGCGCTTCCACCTCGCGCAGACCGAGGTGCGCGAGCTGCTCATGGGTGAGCAACTGTACGGCGGCGAACCCCAGTTGGCGCTGCGGGAGCTGTACCAGAACGCCATGGACGCCTGCCGCTACCGCGCGATGCGCTGGACCTTCCTGCACAGCAGCGGCGTACGGCCGGCCGACTGGACGGGCCGGATCACCTTCACACAGGGCGAGGACGAGCGCGGCCGGTACGTCGAGTGCCAGGACAACGGGGTGGGGATGAGCGCGGAGCAGCTCAAACACACCTTCACGCGCGCCGGCAGCCGGTTCGAGCGGTCGAAGTCGTTCCGCAAGGAGCAGTCGCGATGGCTGCGCCACGATCCGTCGCTGCGTCTGTATCCCAACAGCCGTTTCGGCATCGGGGTGTTCAGCTACTTCATGCTCGCCGACGAGATGACGATCGTGACCCGCCAGGTGAGCCCGGACGGCGTCCTGGCCGACCATGCGCTGCGCGTCGACATTCCGAGCAGCGGCAGCCTGTTTCGCATCCAGCGGCTCGGCGGGGCGCAGGACGGGCTCGCCGAGGGCGGGACGCGGGTGCGGCTGTATCTGCGGGACGGTGCCGGCGCGGCCGGGCTGTCCTGCGTGAAGGTGCTGCGCGAGCTGGTGCGGGTGAGCGAGTTCCGGCTGGAGGCGCGGGACGGGACGGGGTATGCGCACGACTGGGTGCCGGGCGCGCTGCAGTCACCTCCGGGGCCCGGGACGGGCTCCTCGTTGGAGGCGGTGCCCGGGGTGCTGTGGTGGGTGACCGGCGAGGGCGCGATCCTGTGCGACGGCATCGTGACGGACCAGGAGCCCTTCGGCTGTGTACTGAACCTGACCGGCCCGCATGCCGGAAAGCTGAGCGTCAGCCGCAAGGAGCTCCAGGAGTTCGACCAGCAGTGGGCGGACGAGACATGGCGGCAAGGAGCGAAAGCACTCGTCGACTGGCCCTCGTTGAGCCTGAACTGGCTGTGGGAACTGGATGCCCGCAACCTCTCCGTGGCCCAGGTACTCGACCAGGAGTGGCGCGGCAAGGGCGTCGAGGTGCGGGGGCGGAGCGGAAGGATGCCATCGCTCGACGTCGTCGGATGGTTCCATCTCGACCGTGACATGTACGACGACCAGCGACGCGGCAATCAGCGGCGCCTTTCCGCGGAGACACGCAGATTCCAGCCGTGGCGCACCGCAGCTCTGCAGATCCCCGCCGCGGCCGGCATGGCGGCCGCCCCGCTGAGCCTCTCGGGTCATCCTGTTCCCGCCCCCGGGGACGCGGACCTTGCGAACCGGGAGGTCCGCTCCTGGCACGAGGTGGTCTCCCATGCCGCCGGGCGGGGAATGACGGTCGCGGAGGTTCTGCTCCGCCTGCGGCGGCTGCGCATCGTGCACCCCGTCAATTCGCCTCCGCCCACGACGGGAGAGGACCTCGCCTGGGTCCCGGACGCGCTCGACGGTGAACTCGCGCAGGCACTGGAAGGCTGGGCCAAGACCCGTCGGTCGAGTGCCCGGGCGTTCGACGAGGGCGGTGTCGACGACTGCACCGCCCTGGTACTGGCATCGGCCCAACTGTCCATGCCCATGGGCCTCCTGGCTCGCCGCCTTGCCCGGTTCGCTCCCCTGCACTCCCTGACGGTTCCCGCTCCCCCCGAACACCACGAGAACTACGTCTGCACCGAGGACGACATCGCCGGCCTGTTCTCCGAGCCGTCCGACGCCCCCTCCAGAAGACAGCGTCGCGTGGACGGCGCCAGGCAGGTGCGTGAGATCTGCGGACGTACGGGGGAACCGCTGTCGGAGGTACTCCGCAGACTGTCCGATTTCAGCTGGCTCGGTTGGCGGGTGCCCTCTCCCGACGAGCTCTCCGCGTGGATGGAGCTCGACAGCGATGTCTTCGACGTCCTGGGCCTCTTCACGTGGGGCTTGCCCGATGGACGCCGATCCCTGTGCTGGGCGGCGACCATCAATTTCGCGGACATCGTGCAGGTCGATCTCGAAACCGCGGAGCGGGAGCTCGGCACGGTGGCCGCGCGTCTCGGCCTCGTCCATGAACCGCGCTACTCGAACGGTCTGCTGGACGGCCGCCACATCCCCTCCTACGACGCATCCCTTCTCCTGCGGCAACTGGCCGCCATCGGGGTGCGCTTGGAAGACGGCATCAATCTGGACTCGCTGGCCCTGGCGTCCCCGTCGTCCTCGGATTTCGATCTGGAGACAGCGCTGGAGGACCTGCGCGCGGCAGGAGTCCCGCTCCCCGACGGACTCGGCATCCTCACCTCCTGGAGAGAACTGCCGCTTCGAAGCCGTTCCGTGCTGTCGGGCAAGGACGTCTTCTTCGACGAGGAGGACTACGCGGCGGCCGGCATGACGTCTGCCGCTCTCCTCAACGCCGCTGCGGGTTTCAACGAACCCCTCCACGAGGTATGGCTTCTCGCCGCGCGCGAGGCCATCCGCTTCGGACTGGCCGTACCCCCTCTCCCGGAGACCGTCGCCGACTATCGGCCCCCGCAGCACGTGTGCTGGGCCCTCACCTCACGTCCCGATGACGCCTATGGAAATTCCGGCACGGCCATATGGCGTCGTCTGCCCCCTGAGGAACTGGTGAAGCACGCCCACCGGCAGCTCACCGACGCCCGGACGGCGTACGAGGAGTTCTGCCGACTGCGGGTCATCGGCGCCCTTGTCCCCGAGCTCCCGCAACATGCCGTGGACGCCTTGAGCGAGCACATACCGGACGGACACGATCTCATCGCCCTGTCGGCCGAATACCGGGTGTCCGACAGCGACACCCCTCCCACCCCTCTCGACCTGGTCAGCGTTGCGGGCCGGCTGGGCGAGCCGATCACCGACACCGTCCGGCGCATCACCCCCTACCTACCCTTCTGGTCCGGCGCCGCCGAGCTGCCGCCCGCGGCGGACACCATTCCGCTGTGGCAGGATCTCGCGCTGCTCAGCCGGCACTTCGACGGCCAACTGCCCGCCGTCTCAGGTCGGGTGACGCTCCATCACGTCAAGTGCGCGGCCGAATCCGTCGGCGAGAGCGAGGAATGGGTCAGGGAACGGCTCCGCCGCTACGCCGTCATGTTCGACCTGGACGTGGACGAGCCCGCGGTGGATGCCGAGGACGACGAACAGACCCGACACGAAAGCAAGAGCGATGACTGAACCTCCCCGCCCGGGTCACGACTTCACCGCGGTCTACGCCGAGGACGAACTGGGCCCGACCGCCCTGCCCTTCACCCGACGGGCGTCGGCCGACGGCCATGGCATCGTCGTCGAGGGCAACTGCCCGCGCTGTCACGGCAGGACGGCGACGGAGTACCACCACGGGCTGCCCGGAACGGGTACCAAGGGGCTGCTGACCTGGCTCACGGGTGCCGGACCCGAACCGGGCAACGACACGGCCGACCTCACCCGCGAGGTGCACTTCTGCGAATGCGGACACCCCCACCCCAACCTGCCGGCGGACGCCGCGTTCGTGGGCTGCGGTGCCAGTTGGCGGCTCACGGCGCTCAGCTCGGGCAACGCCACATGAGCGCGCAGTCGGACCGCCGCTGGGCCCAGCTCGCCCGAGAGCTGGAGTTCACCCAACTGCCCGAGCTGCGGCGGCAGGCGGAGGGCTGGCGGACGGGCCTCACCGGCCTGACGGCGCTCCTCGCGGTGCTCGTCACCCTCAAGGGGCGTGACGATCTGGCCGGGCTCCCGACGGCCGCCGGTGTGGCCGCGACGACACTGCTCGGCTCCGCGTTCCTGCTCTTCGTCATCGGCTCCGTCCTCGCGGTGCGTGCCGCGCACGGCCGCCCGGGCAGCCGGGTGCTCCTCGCGGGCCAGGCCCTGCGCCGCTGGACGGAGCAGGAGATCGTCCGGGTCACCCGCTCCCTGCGGTACGCCTCCGTGTGCTGTGTGGCGGGCGTGGCCCTGGCGGCCGTGGCGGTCGTCGTCGCCTGGGCGACCACCGAGACGCCCCCGGACCACCTGGTCCGGGTCACCACGACGACCGGGGAACGCTGCGGGGAGTTCGTCCGCTCCGGGCGCGGCGGCGTCGTCATCAGGACCGACGACGGAGACGGTCGCCGAATCGTCCTGCCCGCCCAGGCGGTGAGGTCGATGAAGCCCGTCTCCAGCTGTGACACGGCGAGTTGACCGGCACGGAGAAGGCATGACGGGAACAACCATGGGCTCAGGGACGGCAACAACCACCGGCGCGGGCCCAGGAGCAGGCACCGGACCGCGCATCGCGCTGCTGATCGGCGTGGCGAGCACACCGGATGCCGCACATCGCTTCGTCTCGCTCGAAGAGCCGGTCGCCGCGGACCAACGTCTGCTCGGCGCCTCCCTCCAGGCCGCCGGCTACGCGGTGGAGACGCTGTGCAACGCCACCCGCGCCGAGATCGCCACGCGGATCGACGAGGTCGCCCGCGAGGTCGTGGCGGACGGCACCCTGCTGCTGCACTTCTCCGGGCACGGGATCCGGATCGGCGACATCGACTACCTCGTGCCCTCCGACGCCCGCGCCCCGGGCGACGGCGACTGGCGGCCCTCGTACCGGGAATCCCTCCTGCCCGCCGACATCAGCCCCTACCTCGGCGAATGCCGTGCCGGGACGGTGCTGTGGCTGATCGACGCCTGCCGCGACCAGCCGTCCGGCGAGGAGGGCGTCTTCGGCAGCCGCATCCTCAGAGGGCAGCCGACGGGACGCTTCGCGCTGATGACGTCCTGCGGGGCCGGGCAGCGCTCCGGGTACACGGGAGAGGGCAGCTTCTTCACCCAGGGGCTGGCCGAGGCCTTCCGTCCCATGACGCAGGCCCGGACGGTGCAGGAGGTGTACGAGACGGCCCGGCAGCACACGCTGCGCTCGGCCCGGCAGCACCTCGGCGAGGTGCAGGAGGTGCAGGTCCGCTACGGCACGGAACTGGAGTCCGAGGCCCGCTCGGCCGTGGTCTGCGAGGGACGCAGGCTGCTGGAGGCCTGGCGGGAGGCGGTGTCGGAGACCACTTTGTGGGAGCGCGTCCCCGAGGAGGACTCCGCCTGTCTGCCGCGCTTGCGGGAATGCCTGACCGCGCTGGTCGAGGAGTGCGCGACCGTGGTGCACCATGCCCAGCGGCGCATGCCCGATCCATGGGCCGACGACGGCTTTCCCGTACGGGTCCTGCGTGACCGGCTGCCCGGCCTGATACCGAGGACGACGGCGCTCTCGGCGCTGGAAGCCACGGCCCTGGTCGCGGCGCCGTTCCTGTACGAGGCGGCACGGGCACGACGGCTGAGCCACGCGAAGGACGTCTCCCCGTACCACGTGTGGCACGAAGCGGACGGCGACACCTGGAGGCGCCACTACGAACAGGTCGCCGACCACCATCCGCACATCGCGAAGAAGCTCTCCGAGTGCTGGCTCAGCGCCCGCGTCGACGAAGCGCGCGGGGTGGCCCTGTGGCTGGTGCACCGCTGGATCACGGAGCGCTTCGAGACCGACGAGGAGGCCGTACCGCAGGCCGAGTCCCGGACTCTCGCCGCCGCTCTCCTGGACGCCCCCGAGGACCGCGGCTCCAGGACGGCCGAGCTGTCCCGGGTGCTGTGCGCCGTCGCCTCCGGCATCGCGCTCGGCGCGGCCCCCGAGGAGTCCTCCGCCGCGGACATCGCGTTCCCGGTGCCCGGCAGCGGCCGCCAGAGCGTGCGGTCGGCGGAGCTGGCCGCCCTGCTGCACCTGGCATCCGTACTGGCCCTCGACGCGCGCACGCTCCCCGACGTCCTGGCCGAACATCTCGCGGTCTCCGACCCTGTGCTCCCGCAGGATGCCGTGAACGCCGTGCACGACGCGGACTGGCACCCCGCCGACGACGAACTGCACCTGGACGCGGCATGCCGTCACCCCGCGGTGCACGCGGCCCTCGCCCAGGTCGTCGAGCAGGCCGACGAACTCGCCTGCGCGCTACGGGAGTCGGCGCGCAGGCTTGCGCCGCACCGCGCCGCCCTGCTGGCGGGCGCGCCCTCCCGGGTCACCGACCGCGACCTGCGCCCCGTCGAGGACCGGGGCCGCAGGACGTACGACGTGCCGCTGCTGCGGTTCCAACTGGCGCAGACGGAAGTGCGCGACCTGCTCATGGGCGAGCGCATCTACGACGGCGAGCCGGACCTCGCGCTGCGTGAGCTGTACCAGAACGCGATGGACGCCTGCCGGTACCGCGCGATGCGCCGCCGCCATGTCGAGGCCAGGGGCGGCAGGCCCGGTCCGTGGGCGGCGCACATCACCGTCGTCGAGGGCGAGGACGAGCGCGGCCGGTACGTCGAGTGCCGGGACAACGGCGTGGGCATGACCCTCGACCAGCTGAGGAACACCTTCACCAAGGCGGGCCGCCGCTTCGAGCAGTCCCGCGCCTTCCGGCAGGAGCAGGCGAACTGGCACCGCCAGGATCCGTCTCTGCGCCTGTACCCCAACAGCCGTTTCGGCATCGGGGTGTTCAGCTACTTCATGCTCGCGGACGAGATGGTGGTCATCACGCGGCCGGTGGGGACCGACGGGATCCCGGCGCGGAAGGCGCTGCGGGTCGAGATCCCCGGGAGCGCCAACCTGTTCCGGATCCGGGAACACGACGACACCGGGGACGGGCTCCTGGAGGGCGGCACGAGCATCCGGCTGTATCTGCGCGACTCGATCACCCTCTCCGGCGGCTTCTCACCCGTGGCGACGCTCCAACGGCTCGTCCTGGTCAGCGAGTTCGAGCTGGACGTCGAGGAGGCCTCGGGGAACCGGCACCACTGGGAACCGGGGGTGCTTCAGTACCCTTCCGGGGTGTCCGAGGGGGACGGGGCGGTGGAGGCCGTGCCGGGGATCCTCTGGTGGGTCGCCGACAAGGGCGCGATCCTGTGCGACGGCATCGGCACGGACCGGCAGCCGTTCGGCTACGTACTCAATCTGACCGGTGCGCAAGCGGGCAGGCTCAGCCTCAACCGCAAGAAGCTCCAGGCGTACGACACCGAATGGGAGCGCACGCAGTGGTCGCGCGGCGCGTCGGCACTGGCCGCGTGGCAGGGGCTCCATCTTGGGTGGCTCTGGCGCCTGGAGTCCGAGAATCTGGACGCGGCCCGCGCCGTCTGGGAGAAGTGGCGCGGTACGGGCGTGCTCGTCAGCAGGAAATCGTGGCGTCCGGCCGTGAATCTGGACAGCCTCGGCTGGTTCCACCACGACACGAACGCCGACAAGCCGACCCGCTCCGGCAGCATGCACCAGGAACGGGGTGAGCTGACGGAACCCTGGCGCAGAGCGGCGCTGAACTCCTTCACGCCCGGGTCGGGCCACTCCTCCATCGCCTCCCTCGCCGGGTACGCCGTCCCCGCCCCGGGGTGGGCGGGCATCTCCACGGGCTCGCCGCGATTCTGGGACAACGGCGTGACCGCCCCGAAGCGGCCCGACGACTGGCGTTCGGTGGTCGCGCTCGCCTACGACCAGAACACCACCGTCATCGACGTGCTCCGGGTGATGCGTGCCCTGCGCATCGCCCACCCCGCTCTCAGCCCGCCCCGCATCACGGAGGGGGACCTGGACTGGGCTCCCGACTACCACGACGTGCAGATCATGGAGGGGCTGCTCAGCCGTTCCCGCACCAAGAGGCGCTGGGAGTCCGAGGAACAGAACGACCACTGCCACGCATGGGACGACCTCGGCGGACTCGTGCGTGCCTCGGCCACCGCTCATCGAACACTGGGTCAGCTCGTCGAGGCGTGCGTCAAGTACGGCCCCTTCCTGCCGGGTCCGGTGCCGGCCGTGCCCGAGCACCACCGGGACCACGTCTGCGACGAGGCCGATCTCTCTCTGCTGTACGTCGATGACAACGGCTCCGGATGGCGTCCCACCCGCCGGCCGTGGGACGTCACCGGAGCAGCCGTGCGCCTCGGGATCCCCTGGGAGGAAGCCCTCCAGCGGCTCGCGCTTTTCGGCTGGCTCGGCTGGGCCGTCCCGGACGTGGAGTCCGTGCGGCGGTGGAGCCAGGTGCCGTGGGAGATCCTTTCGGTGCTGCGGGAGTACTGTCTGCCCGGCTCGAACGGCGGTTTCACGCTGCCCCGGGGCGCCACGTTCCAGCTCGCGGCGAACTGGGAGATCCCGCTGCGCAGGGCCGAGAAGGAACTGGCGCGCTGGGCGGGAGCGCTCGGCCTGGCGTACCACCGGCACCATCGCGAGAAGTCCGTCGCCGGCCGGGTCGAGCCCAGCTTGGAGACGGCGAACGTCGCGGGCGCCGCGCATGCCAACGGATTGCTGCTCGAGGACGGGCTCAGCCTCCGGGACCTGGCTTTCATCCGACCGGGGGTGGACAGAGAGGATCTTTCCTATGCGATGGAGGAGTTGAGACAGGCAGGCGTCGAGGTGCCCGCGGCCGACTCCCTGCTGCGTGCCTGGGACGACCTCCCCGTGCCCAGCCGGTACGCCTTCTCCGGGAGGGATCCCTCATGGGACGGGGCCGACTATCCGGTTCTGCCCACCGCGGACATCCTGTTCGCGTCGAGCGTCGAACTGCAGACCTCCTTGGCGACGATGTGGAAGACGGCCCGGCGGGAGGCCAGGAGGTTCGGTCTGTCCGTGCCCGACCTTCCCGCCGGACTACGGGAGTTCAGCCCCAAACGCCTGGAGAGCCAGGCCCTGATCGACTGGGGCGACCCCGATGAGTACGACGGCGAGTGGTTCGAGTCTCCCCGCTGGGCGCCCCTCACCGCCGAGCGGCTTGTCGACGCCGCGCGGGCTCAGCACCTGGGCGCCCGCGAGGCGTTCCAACGCCTGGCGCCGCTGCGCGAGTTGGGCGCCCTGATCCCGGAGCTGTCCCCCGCGCAGGTGGAGGGTCTGCCCGAGGAGGAGCCCGATGCCAAGGACGCCGTGGCTCTCGGCGCCGAGCACCGGGTCTCGCCGCCGAGCGAGCCCCTCTGTCCCCTGGATCTGGTGAGCCTGGCGGGCCGTCTGGGCGAACCGCTCGACCGCACCTGGCGACGGATCGTGCCCTACCTCCCCCTTCAGCCCGCACCCCGCTTCCCGTCGGACCCGGTGGCGGCCATCCCCGCCGTGCTGCCGCTCTGGCAGGACCTGATCGTGCTGTCCGTCCACGCGGACGGCGTACTGCCGGCGCTGCGCGGGCCGGTGACCGCGGAGCACCTCCGCTTCACCGCGCATGCCGTCGACGAGAGCGAGGACTGGGTGCGGGAGCGCCTCGGCCTGTATGCCGGGCTGTTCGAACTGGAGCTGTGACCGGAGCTGTGAGCGCCTGGTGCCCCCGCCGATCCGCTAGTCGGCCGCGCTGTCCGAGTCGGAGTCCGAGTCCGAGCCGTCTGCCGGCACCGCGCCCGGCAACCGCACCGTGAACGTCGTCGCACCCGGGCGGCTCTCCAGCGCCACGGTGCCGGCGTGCGCCTCCACCACCGCGGAGACGATGGAGAGGCCGAGACCGGCGCCGCCGCCTCCGCCCTCGGTGCGCCGCCGGTCCGCCCGGGTGAACCGTTCGAAGACGCCCGGCCGGACGTCCTCGGGGACGCCCGGGCCGTCGTCGTGCACTGCCAGGACGGCCGTGCGGGCATGTGTGCGGGCGTCGGTCTCCAAGGGGACGGTCTGTAGGGAGACGGTCACCTTGGTGCCAACAGGCGTGTGCAAACGCGCGTTGGCCAACAGGTTGGCCAACACCTGTTGGAGGCGGTGGCCGTCGCCGGTCACCGTCACGGGCTCCTCGGGGAGCTCCAGGGCCCAGCGGTGATCCGGGCCGGCCGCCCGGGCGTCGGTGACCGCGTCGAGGACCAGACGGGTGAGGTCGACGGGGAGCCGTTCCAGCGGGCGGCCCGCGTCGAGGCGGGCGAGCAGCAGCAGGTCGTCGACCATCTCGCCCATCCGGGCCGACTCGGCGGCGATGCGCTCCAGCGCCCGGGTCACCTTCGGCGGCACCGGGCCCGGGTGCAGCAGTGCCAGTTCCGCGTGGCCGCGGACCGAGGCGACCGGCGTACGCAGCTCATGGCTGGCGTCGGCGGCGAAGCTGCGCAGCCGCTCCTCGCTCGCGTGCCGTTTGGTCAGCGCGTCCTCGACATGGCCGAGCATCCGGTTGAAGGCGCCGGCGACCCGGCCCACCTCGCTGCGCGGGTCGGACTCGGGCGCACGCGGCGGCAGCGCCACCTCGCCGCTGGCGAGCGGGAGTTCGCTGACGCGGGTGGCGGTCGCGGCGACCCTGCTCAGCGGCCGCAGCGACCAGCGCACCCACAGCGCCCCGGCGACGCCGGTGACCGCGAGGGCCGCGCCGAAGACGCAGGCGGCGACGAGTTCCAGGCGGTGCACGGTGGCCTCGACCGGCTCCAGCGGAAGCCCGGTGACGAGGACGTCGCCGTCCTTGCCGGGAGTCGCCACCACGCGGTAGTCGTCGAGCGGCGACAGCTCGACCGAGTGCCCGCTGCCGTCGACCGGCACGGCGGCCAGCGTCCTGCTGTCGGCGGCGGTCAGGTCCACGGCCCGGTTGGCCGCGGCGGAGCCCGGGGGCACTACGGCGGCGTTGGTGGCCACGCCGTCGACCAGGCGGGCCCCGAACGTCCCGGTGGCCTGCTTGCGGGCGTCGCCGTGCTCTCCGTCGTGCTCGTCGCCGTCGTGGTCCGACGGTCTGGTGCCCGCATCCGGATGTTCCAGGCTCGCGGGGTAACGGCTGCCCGCCGCGGTGAGCTGCTGGTCGAGCCGGCCGGTGAGGAAGCCGTTGAGACCGACCACCGCGGCCACGCCCACGGCGGCGCAGCTGATCGCCAGCAGCACGACCAGCCCGGCGGTCAGCCGGGCGCGCAGCGTGTGCGGCCACGGCATTCGCGGACGCCTCCTCACCGGGCCGTCACCGGCTTGAGGACGTACCCGGCGCCGCGCACCGTGTGGATCATCGGCTCGCGGCCCGCGTCGACCTTCTTGCGCAGATACGAGATGTACAGCTCCACGACGTGGGCCTGGCCCCCGAAGTCGTAGGACCAGACGCGGTCGAGGATCTGCGCCTTGCTCAGCACCCGGCGCGGGTTGCGCATCAGGAACCGCAGCAGTTCGAACTCGGTCGGCGACAGCTCGATCAGGTCGCCGCCACGGGTCACCTCGCGGGCCTCCTCGTCCATGGCCAGGTCGCCGACGGTCAGCCGCGGGCCCTCGTCCTGCTGACGGGCCATGCCCGCGCGGCGCAGCAGTCCGCGCAGCCGGGCGACGACCTCCTCCAGGCTGAAGGGCTTGGTGACGTAGTCGTCGCCGCCCGCCGTGATGCCGGCGATGCGGTCCTCGACGGCGTCGCGGGCGGTGAGGAACAGGACGCACACCTCGGGCCGTACGGCGTGCAGGGAGCGCAGCACGGCGAAGCCGTCGGTGTCCGGGAGCATGACGTCGAGCACGACGGCGTCGGGCGCCAGCTCGCGCGCCTCGGCGAGGGCCGCGGCCCCGTCGCCCGCCGTGCGCACCTCCCAGCCCTCGTAGCGCAGGGCGCCGGAGAGGACCTCGGCGAGATCCGGGTCGTCGTCGACGACGAGGACGCGTACGGCGGTGCCGTCGGGCCGGGTGAGTGCGGGCCGGCCGGTGCCACGGGAGCGGGGAGTGTTCATGTCGTCATCCAGGATCGCCCCTGCCGGGAGGCGCGACGCCTCCTGCCACCTCTGAGTTTCCTCTGAGTCTCCCCGGCCCGCCCCTCTGACTTTCCTGTGAGTCGGCGTCGAGGAGCGCGTTTCAGAGCGTCCTCAGAAGTTGCCCGCGCACAGTTTCCTCCCGGACAGCCGGAAGGTTCCGGACAGCCGGAAGGACGGATACATGACGACGGTGTACGAGCGTCGGGCCGCGGTCCCGCGCCCCTCACGAGCCCGCAGGCGGCCACGGCCCTCTCCCGCCGCCCCCCTGCTGGCGCTGCTCTGGGCCGGGGCCGCCGCCGTCGTCGCCCTGTGGTGGTCCGACACGCGGTCGGTGGTGGGCACGGCGGGCCGGCTGACCGACGCAGGGCGGATCGCCGGGCTGCTGAGCGGCTACGGCTGCGCGGTCCTCGTCGCGCTGATGGCCCGCGTCCCCTTCCTGGAGCGGCGCATCGGCTCCGACCGGGTGGCCCGCTGGCACGCCATGGCGGGCCGCTACACGATCTGTCTGCTGGTCGCGCACGTCACCCTCATCCTGTTCGGGTACGCCGCCCAGGACGGGTCCGGCATCGTGCACGAGACCGTCAGCGTGGTCTTCGACTACCCGGACATGCTCAAGGCCACGATCGGTGGGCTCGTCCTCTTCGCCGTCGGGATCGTGTCGGCGGGCGCGGTGCGCCGCCGGGTCAGTCACGAGTTCTGGTACTACCTTCACCTGCTCACCTACGCGGCCGTGTTCCTCGCCTTCTTCCACCAGCTCACACTGGGCTCCGACTTCGTCGGCAACGCCTGGGCCCGGTCCGCCTGGTACGTGCTCTACCTGGGCACCGCCGCCCTCGTCGGATGGTTCAGGCTCCTCGCGCCCATCCGGCTCAACCTGCGCCACAGGCTGCGCGTCGAGTCCGTGCACCGCGAGGCGCCGGGGGTCTTCTCCGTCGTCGTACGCGGCGAGCGGCTGGACGAACTGGGCGCGCAGTCCGGGCAGTTCTTCCGCTGGCGGTTCCTCGCGGACGGGCTGCGGTGGACGTCGACGCCGTACTCGCTGTCGGCGCCGCCCCGGCCCGACCTGCTGCGGATCACCGTGAAGGCGCTCGGCGACCACAGCGCCGCCATCGGCCTGCTACGGCCCGGCACCCGGGTGTGGGCGGAGGGCCCGTACGGCGCCCTCACCGCCGAGCGGCGCACCGCACCCAAGGTGCTGCTGATCGCCGGCGGGGTCGGCATCACCCCGCTGCGCGCCCTGTTCGAGTCCCTCCCCGGCGGCCCGGGTGACGTGACGCTGCTCTACCGGGCGCGCACCGCCGAGGACCTCGCGCTCGGCGCCGAGCTGGAGGCGATAGCGAAGTGGCGCGGGGCGCAGGTCCTGTACGCGGTCAACGGCGCCGACGGCAGGCGCCCCCGGTTCACCGCCGAGTCGCTGCGGGCGGCCGTACCCGATGTCGCGGCGCACGACGTCTATCTGTGCGGGCCGCCCGCCCTCGCCCGCGACCTGTACGCGGCGCTGCACGCCGCCGGGGTCCCGGACCGCCGTATCCACCACGAGTCGTTCGAACTGTGAGAACTGTGAGGCCGCGTTGCACGCGCTGAAGAAGAACCGTCCGCTGCGCCGCATCACGATGGCGGCGGCGAGCACCGTCACCGGTGTCGTCCTGCTGCTGTCCCTGAAGCCGCACACGCCGCCGACCGTCACGAACGCGTCCTCGCCCTCCACCAGCCAGTCGCCGTCCCCCGAAAGCTCCTCCGGTTCGTCCGGTTCATCTGGTTCGTCCGGTGGATCGAAGAGCACCGGAACCAAGACCGCCACCGGGGAGACCGTGCAGACCCGTTGGGGTCCCGTGCAGGTGCGGGTAACGGTGCGGAACGGCAGGATCACGGACGTCACCGCGGTCACCTATCCGCAGGACAACCCGAAGGACCAGGAGATCAACAGCTACGCGATTCCGCAGCTCAGGCGGGAGGTGCTGGCCGCCCAGAGCGCCTCGATCGACTCGGTCTCCGGGGCGACGTACACCAGCGACGGGTACAAGCAGTCCCTCCAGTCCGCGCTGGACTCGGCGGGCCTCTGAACGGACAGCGGTCCTCGCACGTATCTCTGGGCCAAGGAGCCACTCCCCTCGCCCCCGTTCCCACGCAGGAACACGGAGGAACCGTGTCCACGATCGCCGGTGGTCGCGCCGCCCGGCGCCAGACCATGCGCCGCATCCGCCCTCGACGCTCGCCCGCCGTCCCGCTGCTGCTCGCCTTCTGGGCGGGCGCGGCGGGGGTGATCTGGCTGTGGTGGAGCAACACCCCGTCCATCGCGGACGACAACAGCAAGATCCTGAATGCGGGCCGGATCACCGGGCTGCTCGCCGGATACCTGATGGCGCTCGTGGTGCTCCAGATGGCCCGGGTGCCCGCCCTGGAACGTCGGGTGGGCTCCGACCGGGTGGCCCGCTGGCATGCCATGACCGGCCGCTACACGCTCTGTCTGGTCCTCGCCCACCTCGTCCTGACGATGTACGGCTACGCCCTGCAGGCCGGCAAGGACTTCGGCTCGATCGTCCAGCAGACCGTCGACTCCGTGCAGCAGCTGCCGGACATGGGCAAGGCCGCGATCGGCACCGGCCTGCTGCTGTTCATCGGGCTCATCTCGATCGGCGGGCTGCGGCGCAGGATCCCGTACGACCTCTGGTACCACGTGCACCTGCTGACGTACGCGGCCGTGTTCTTCACGTTCTGGCACCAGCTGTCCACCGGCAACGACTTCGCCGTCGAACCCACCGCGAAGACGGTCTGGTACGGGCTGTACGGGTCGGTGACCGCGCTGGTGGTCTGGTACCGCGTCCTCACGCCGATCCGGCTCAACCTGCGTCACCGCATGCGCGTCGAAGCGGTGGTCGAGGAGTCCCCCGGGGTCGTCTCGGTGCTGATCAGCGGGCGCAAGCTGCACCGCATGGGCGCGGAGGCCGGGCAGTTCTTCCGCTGGCGCTTCCTCGCGCCGGGCATGCGCTTCAGCTCCCACCCGTACTCGCTGTCGGCGGCGCCGCGCCCCCACATGCTGCGCATCACGGTGAAGGCGATCGGCGACCACAGTTCCGCCCTGCGCGACCTCGAACCCGGCACGCGGGTGTGGGCCGAGGGCCCGTACGGCGCGCTGACCGCGGGCAAGCGCAGCCGCGGCAAGGTGCTGCTGGTGGCCGGCGGCGTAGGGATCACCCCGATGCGGGCGCTGTTCGAGACGCTGCCCGCCGCCTCCGGCGACCTGACACTGCTCTACCGGGCCAACAGCACGCAGGATCTCGCCCTGTGGGACGAGCTGTCCTCCATCGCGGACGAGCGCGGGGCGCGGCTGATGTACGCCGTGAACAGCCCGGACGGCGAGCGTCCGGACATCTCGGCGGACAGTCTGCGCCGCAAGATGCCGGACATCGAGCGCCACGACGTCTTCCTGTGCGGGCCGCCCGGCTTCGCCCAGCAGGTGTACGAAGCACTGCGCGGCGCGGGGGTCCCCGCCCGCCGCATCCATCACGAGTCGTTCGAGATGTGAGCGACGGGAGTCGGGAGAGATGAAGAAGAGCCACCCCATTCGGCGTGCCGTACTCGCCGGTGCAGCCACCGTGTCCGGGATCGTCCTGCTGCTGTCGCTGAAGCCGGCGTCCGATCCGGCCGCCGCCTCGGCGCAGGGCGGGACCGCGGCGCAGCAGACGGCGGCCGCGCAGGAGTCGGCCCAGGGCGGCGCCGGGGCCCCGCAGGCCGGCACGGTCACCGGAAACGTGGCCCGGACCCAGTACGGCCCCGTGCAGGTGCGGCTGACCGTGAGCGGCGGGCGGATCACCAAGGCCGAGACGCTGCAGGCGCCCAGCGGCGGCCGCAGCACCACGGTCACCGCCGACGCCGTGCCGAAGCTCAACCAGGAGACGGTCGCCGCACAGAACGCGGACATCGACGCCGTGTCCGGGGCGACGTACACAAGCGCCGGCTACAAGCAGTCCCTCCAGTCGGCCGTGGACAAGGCGAAGGCGGCCGGAAGCCGGCAGACCGCTCCGTCGAGTCCCGCGTCCCCGTCGGCCCCGGCAGCCCAGCCGTCCTCGCCGGCCGGTGGTGCGGCGTCGTCGGCGCCGCCCGCCGCGCAGGCCCGTACGGTGACCGGGAACGTCGCGCAGACCCAGTACGGGCCCGTCCAGGTCCGCATCACCGTGAGCGGCGGCAAGATCACCAAGGCGGACGCGGTGCAGGCGCCCAGCGGCGGCCGCAGCACCCAGGTCACCTCGGACTCGGTGCCCAAGCTCAACCAGGAGGCGGTGGCGGCCGGAAGCGCCGACATCGACGCCGTGTCCGGCGCCACGTACACCAGCGGCGGATACAAGCAGTCCCTGCAGTCGGCCCTGGACAAGGCCGGTGGCTGAGTCCGCCGAGGTACCCCTGCCCGCGCTGCGTCACGCGGAGGAGGTGATGGGCACCGTCTTCTCCTTCGACGTGCGCGGCGGCGAACCCGAGGCCGTGCAGGCCGCGTTGGAGGAGGCGATCGCTCAACTCCACCGGGTGGACGAGCTGTTCAGCACCTACCGCGACGACAGCGAGGTCTCCCGGCTGGCCCGCGGCGAACTCACCGTCGCCGACTGCGATCCCGATGTCGCCGAGGTGCTCGGTCTGTGCGCGGAGGCCGAGCGGGTCAGCGACGGCTGGTTCAGCACGACGTACGAGGGACGGCTCGACCCGACGGGCCTCGTGAAGGGCTGGGCGACCGAGCGCGCCGCCCTCCACCTCACCGCCGCCGGAGCGAGTGGCGTGAGCGTGAACGGGGGCGGCGACGTCCAGTTGTGCGGCACACCCGGCACGCACCGCCCGTGGCGGGTCGGCGTCTCGGACCCGCTGCGCCCGGGCGGTTTGGCGGCGGTGGTCTCCGCGGCCGGTGTCGACGAGCTGGCGGTGGCCACCTCCGGCACCGCCGAGCGCGGCGCCCACATCGTCGACCCGCGCACCGGCCGCTCCGCGGTCACCGACCTGGTCGCCGTGACGGTGGTGGGGCCCCGGCTGACCTGGGTGGACGCGTGGGCGACGGCGGCTTTCGCGATGGGGTCGCGGGAGGCGCTCTGCTGGCTGGAGTCGCTCCCGGACATCGAGGCGCTGCTGATCACGGCGGGCGACGAGGTCCGGTGCACCGGAGGTCTCGCCGCCCGACTGGGATGACTCGCAAAGACCTCAGTGGTGGTTCTGGGCCAACCGCAGCAGGTGGTCGGCGAGCGCCTGACCACCGGTCGCCTCGCGGCTGATCAGCAGCAGCGTGTCGTCCCCGGCGATCGTGCCGAGGATGTCGTGCAGTTCCGCCTGGTCGATGGCGGAGGCAAGGAACTGCGCGGCCCCCGGCGGGGTACGCAGGACCACGAGGTTGGCGGACGCCTCCGCGGAGATCAGCAACTCCGACGAGAGCCTCCGCATCCGCTCCTCCTTCGCCGACTCGCCCAGCGGCGCGCGCGGGGTGCGGAAGCCGCCCTCGCTCGGTACCGCGTAGATGAGGTCGCCGTCGTTGTTGCGGATCTTCACCGCGTTCAGCTCGTCCAGGTCCCGGGAGAGCGTCGCCTGTGTGACGGTCAGCCCGTCGTCGGCGAGAAGCTTCGCCAACTGGCTCTGGGAGCGCACCGGTTGCCGGTTGAGGATGTCCACGATCCGGCGGTGGCGTGCGGTGCGGGTCTGCGGCACGGCAGGCCCTGCGTGCTCGTGATCCTGCGCCTGACTCATCGTCGTCGTCTCATTCTTTGGCTCGTCCGTCCCCGTTGGCTACCGCGTCGAGTACGCCGGGCAGCGCCTGGAGGAACGCGTCCACTTCGTCGTCGCCGAGGTTCAGCGGAGGCATCAGCCGTACGACATCGGGGGCGGGCGCGTTCACCAGGAGGCCGGCGTCCTGAGCCGCCTGCTGCGCCTGGGGCGCGAGCGGCTCGGTGAGCACGATACCCAGCAGCAGGCCCGCGCCACGGACATGGTCGATCAACGGGTGCCCGAGTGACTCGATTCCATTGCGCAGTTTCTCGCTCGCGCTCTTCACGTTGTCGAGCAGGCCCTCGGCCTGGATCGTGTCGAGCACGGCGAGTCCCGCGGCGCACACGACGGGGTTGCCGCCGAAGGTGGTGCCGTGGTGGCCGGGCTTGAGCAGTTCGGCGGCCCGGCCGAAGGCGACGGTCGCACCGAGGGGCAGTCCGCCGCCGAGGCCCTTCGCAAGCGTGACGATGTCCGGCAGGACACCCTCGTGCGCCTGGTACTCGAACCAGTGTCCGGTACGGCCGATCCCGGTCTGCACCTCGTCGAGGACGAGCAGCGCGCCGGTGGCGGCGGTGATCGCGCGGGCCGCCTTCAGATAGCCGGGCGGCGGCACGACCACGCCGTTCTCGCCCTGGACGGGCTCGATGATCACCAGGGCGGTGTCCTCGGTGACCGCTTCGGCCAGTGCCTGCGCGTCGCCGTAGGGAACGTGCGTGACGTCACCGGGCAGCGGCAGGAAGGGATCCCGCTTGCCGGGCTGGCCGGTGAGCGCGAGGGCGCCCATCGTGCGGCCGTGGAAGCCGCCCGTGGTGGCCACCATGTGCGACCGTCCGGTCAGCCGGCCGATCTTGAACGCGCCCTCGTTGGCCTCGGCCCCCGAGTTGCAGAAGTACACGCGGCCGTCACGGCCGAAGAGCTGGAGCAGCCGTTCGGCGAGCGCGACGGGCGGCTCGGCGACGAAGAGGTTGGAGACATGGCCGAGGGAGCCGATCTGCCGGCTGACGGCCTCGACGATCGCGGGGTGCGCGTGGCCGAGGGCGTTGACCGCGATACCGCCGACGAAGTCGAGGTACTCCTTGCCGTCGGCGTCCCACAGCCTGGTTCCCGCGCCGCGGACGAGCGGCAGCCGGGGGGTGCCGTAGTTGTCCATGAGCGAGCCCTGCCACCGCTCGGTGAGCTCTGCGTTTGTCGCGGTGCCGGTCATGCGTCGTCCCCCGCTTCCTCGTCGTCCGGCACGACCATCGTGCCGATCCCCTCGTCGGTGAAGATCTCCAGCAGGATCGAGTGCTGGACCCGGCCGTCGATGACACGGGCGGTGTTGACGCCGTTGCGCACGGCGTGCAGACAGCCCTCCATCTTCGGCACCATGCCGCTGGCCAGCTCGGGCAGCAGCTTCTCCAACTGGCCGGCGGTGAGGCGGCTGATCACCTCGTCGCTGTTCGGCCAGTCCTCGTAAAGACCCTCGACGTCCGTGAGGACCATGAGGGTTTCGGCGCCAAGAGCAGCAGCGAGTGCCGCAGCCGCCGTATCAGCATTGACGTTGTAGACATGGTGGTCGTCCTGGGAGCGGGCGATCGAGGAGACGACCGGGATACGGCCGTCGGCGAGCAGCGCCTCGATGGCACCGGTGTCGATGGCGGTGATCTCGCCGACCCGGCCGATGTCGACCAGTTCGCCGTCGATCTCGGGCTGGTGCTTGGTGGCGGTGATGGTGTGCGCGTCCTCGCCGGTGAGGCCGACGGCGAGCGGCCCGTGCTGGTTGAGCAGCCCGACCAGCTCGCGCTGCACCTGTCCGGCCAGCACCATGCGTACGACGTCCATGGCGTCCTCGGTGGTGACCCGGAGCCCCGCCTTGAACTCACTGACGATGCCGTGCCGGTCCAGGGCGGCGCTGATCTGCGGGCCTCCGCCGTGCACGACGACGGGCTTGAGGCCGGCGTGGTGCAGGAACACGATGTCCTGCGCGAAGGCCGCCTTCAGCTCCTCGTCGATCATCGCGTTGCCGCCGAATTTCACGACGACCGTCTTGCCGTTGTGCCGGGTCAGCCAGGGCAGCGCCTCGATGAGGATCTGCGCCTTGGGCAGCGCGGTGTGTCTGCGGGTGCCTCCGTGGCTCGGATTGCTCATGAGGAGTACGCGCTGTTCTCGTGGACGTAGTCGGCGGTGAGGTCGTTGGTCCAGATCGTGGCCGTCTCGTCGCCCGCGGCGAGGTCGGCGACGATGTGCACCTCGCGGTAGCGCATGTCGACGACGTCGCGGTCCTCGCCCACGCCGCCGTTCTTGCAGACCCACACGCCGTTGATGGCGACGTTCAGCCGGTCGGGCTCGAAGGCCGCGGACGTCGTACCGATCGCGCTCAACACCCGTCCCCAGTTGGGGTCTTCGCCGTGGATGGCGCACTTGAGGAGGTTGTTGCGGGCGATGGAGCGGCCCACCTCGACGGCGTCGTCCTCGGTCGCGGCGTTGATCACCTCGACCTTGATGTCCTTGCTCGCGCCCTCGGCGTCCCGGATGAGCTGCTGGCCGAGGTCGTCGCAGACGGCACGCACGGCCTCGGCGAACTCCGCGAATTCCGGGGTCACTTCGGAGGCTCCGGAGGCGAGCAGCAGCACGGTGTCGTTGGTGGACATGCAGCCGTCGGAGTCGACGCGGTCGAAGGTGGTCTTCGTGGCCGCCCGCAGCGCCTTGTCCAGCGTCTCGCTGTCCAGGTCGGCGTCCGTGGTGAGCACGACGAGCATGGTGGCCAGACCCGGGGCGAGCATGCCCGCGCCCTTGGCCATCCCGCCGACGGTCCAGCCGTTGCCGGTGGCCACGGCGGTCTTGTGGACGGTGTCGGTGGTCTTGATGGCGATGGCGGCCTTCTCGCCGCCGTGCTCGGAGAGCTGGGCAGCGGCCTGCTCGACTCCGGGAAGCAGCTTGTCCATGGGCAGGAGTACGCCGATGAGGCCCGTGGAGGCCACGGCGACCTCGCCGGCGCCCACGCCGAGGACGTCGGCGACCTTCTCCGCGGTGGCGTGCGTGTCCTGGAAGCCCTTGGGGCCCGTACAGGCGTTGGCGCCACCGGAGTTGAGGACGACCGCCGTCAACTCCCCGCTCTTCAGCACCTGCTCCGACCACAGCACCGGCGCGGCCTTCACACGGTTGGAGGTGAAGACGCCCGCGGCGGCGCGGCGGGGCCCGGCGTTGACCACGAGGGCCAGGTCCGGGTTGCCGTTCTCCTTGATCCCGGCGGCGATGCCCGCAGCCCGGAACCCCTGTGCTGCCGTGACGCTCACGGTGCGACTCCGATCGTGGAAAGACCCAGCTCCTCGGGGAGCCCGAGGGCGATGTTCATGCTCTGGACGGCACCGCCGGCGGTGCCCTTGGTCAGGTTGTCGATGGCGCTGATCGCGATGATGCGGTGCGCGGCTTCGTCGTAGGCGACCTGCACCTGAACGGCGTTGGAACCGTAGACGGACGCGGTCGCGGGCCACTGCCCCTCGGGCAGCAGATGGACGAACGGCTCGTCGGCGAAGGCCTTCTCGTACGCGGCCCGGACCGACTCGGCGGTGACTCCGTCCCGCGCCTTGGCACTGCAGGTGGCGAGGATGCCGCGGGGCATCGGCGCGAGGGTCGGCGTGAAGGAGACGGAGACGGGCTCGCCGGCGGCCGCGCCGAGGTTCTGGATGATCTCGGGGGTGTGCCGGTGACCGCCGCCGACGCCGTACGGCGTCATGGAGCCCATGACCTCGCTGCCCAGCAGGTGCGCCTTGGGCGCCTTGCCCGCGCCGGAGGTGCCGGAAGCGGCGACGATCACGGCCTCGGGCTCGGCGAGCCCCGCCGCGTACGCCGGGAACAGCGCGAGGGAGGCGGCCGTGGGATAGCAACCGGGCACCGCGATGCGCTTGGACCCCTCCAGCGCGGCGCGGACGCCCGGCAGTTCGGGGAGGCCGTACGGCCAGGTCCCGGCGTGCGCGGAACCGTAGAACCGCTCCCAGTCGGCCGGGTCCTTCAGCCGGAAGTCGGCGCCCATGTCGACGACGAGGACGTCGGGACCGAGCTGCTCGGCGACGGCGGCGGACTGCCCGTGGGGCAGCGCGAGGAACACGATCTCGTGACCGGCGAGCACGTCGGTCGTGGTCTCCTGGAGCACGCGGTCGGCCAGCGGCAGCAGGTGCGGCTGCAGAGCGCCCAGGCGCTGGCCCGCGTTGGAGTTGCCGGTCAGGGCGCCGATCTCGACCTCGGGGTGTGCCAGGAGCAGACGCAGCAGTTCCCCGCCCGCGTACCCACTCGCTCCCGCCACTGCTGCGCGTACCGCCATGGAACCCTCCTCTTGGATGGCATGACTATACGTTTCTCTGCACGTTTATGCAATCCGGTATGGCGGGGTCCAGGACGAGATCCTCGAGTCTCTGGGCTGAGCACAGGGCGCCGAGGCCTGCGGGGCGGGGCGGTGCTTCAGGCCGCGAGCCGGCCCCTGGACAGCAGCCAACGCCACCGCGGGCGCTCCGTGACGAGGGTGGCGGCGGCCAGCAGGGACACGGCGACCGCCGCCCAGGCGGGCCAGAGCAGCCACGAGGAGAGCACGGCGGCGGTGAGCTGGAGCAGCACCAGCAGGACGGTGACGCCGCCGGGCACCGGGATGATCACGTTGGCCTTGTCGCCCGGTGTGGAGAACAGGGTCGGCAGGCCGATCAGGACCACCAACGACAGGACGGCCAGGAGCCACGAGCGGTCGGCCAGGAGCCAGGGCGTGGCCACCCAGGCGACGAGTTCCGTCGCGAAGCGCAGGGCGGAGGCGGTGCGGTCGTCCGGTGGACCCAGAGGCGTCGGCCCGTCGGCGGCATCGGTCACCCGCGGACGATCTCACGGCGTGCGGGAGCATGTCAGCGGTTCGGCGAGGCCCGTCCCGCCGGAGTAACACCTGAGGCGCATCCCCGCGTGCTCCTACGCGCGCATCCCGAACAGGAACCGCGTCACCCGCGTACGCCGCACCAGCAGGTCGTACGCGGCCAGGGTCAGGACGAGCGAGGCCGCCACGATGACGACGTACTTGACGGCGACCGGCGCGTCCCAGCCCACCACGCCGTACGCGACGGCGACGACGATCGGCTGGTGCAGGACGTACAGCGGCAGCACGGCGGCGGCCAGGTAGCCGTACACCCTGGTGCGGCGGTCCGGCGGGCCCTCGGCCGCCGGCAGCGGCGATGCGTCGGTCCGCGCCGGGCGGCGGCCGCGCCGGTCGAGCAGCCCCAGGATCCCGACGAGCCAGCACCAGCCCGCCGCGCCGTACAGCGCCCGCGCCCCGATCGCGAGCGCCGTCCGGTCCGTGAAGGGATCGTCCGCGGCCAGGAACCCCGGCAGTGCGGCCAGGTACAGGACCAGGCCGAGCCCGGCGGCCCGGCCCGCGTCGCGGCGCATGGCCGTCCTGAACCGCTCGTCGGCGGCGACCACGAAGCCGTACAGGAAGAACAGCAGGTACGCCCAGCGGTGCCAGGCCGCGTAGTTCTTCTCCAGGCCCACCAGGGCGCAGATCAGCGCGACCGGGACGGTGGGCAGCAGGATCACGCCGCGCCGCCGGACCGCCCCGGCCAGGCGGTCGAGCGCCCGGCGGCCGAGACCGCGGGGAAGCCGCAGGACCAGCAGGGCCGGCACGAGCGAGAACACGAGCAGGAGCAGCACGAACCACAGGTGCCCGGTCTCGAAGTCCTCGCCCTGCACGACGAAGGGGAACTTGGCGGGCTCCAGGTGCACGTCGAAGAACCGCGGCCAGAAGTGCCGGTACGACTCGTGGTAGCCGGGGTCGGCGGCGCGCCGCCGCAGCCACTGCGGCACCGGGAGGAGGGTGACCAGCGCGAAGAGCAGCGGTACGCCGAGCCGCCTCAGCCGCTCGACGACGAACCCGGCGGGGCCGCGCCGGTGCAGCGAGTGCCATGCGCCGAAGCCCGCGACGAGGAACAGCATGGGCATCGCCCAGACCACCCCGAGCCCGCCGACGATCGTGGGCACGTCCGAGGTCTCGGCGTTCTTGACGTAGAAGTCGTCCTCGGTGTCGAACACCAACGCCGAGTGGAAGAAGACGAGCCCGATCACCACCAGCATGCGCAGGGCGTCGAGTTCCGGCCGCCGCTGCGGGCGCACGCCGTCCACCGCCGGCTCGACGCGTGCCTCCGCCATCCCGCCTCCCCCGTCCGTCCGGCTCGGGACAGCAGCAGTGTCCGCCCCGCCCGGCGCCGGGCGCTACGGCGCAATGCGCCACGGCACGGCGGCCCAGGCGCACTTCGGTGCCTGGGCCGCCGCTGACTGCCGTCCGCCCTGTCCGGTGCTCAGCCCTTCTTGATGCGCAGGAAGGTCACGGAGTTCGCCGGGAAGGTGTACGTGAAGTGGTCGGCGACCCCCTTGAAGGTGGAGGTGACCGGGGCGACCGCCGTGGCCGTCTCGCTGTTGACCGCCTCGGGCGCCGCGGCGAGCGTGGTCACGGCCGCCCTCGACGCGGTCCTGACCCCGCCGAGGTCGATGGCCGTACGGGCGTCTGCGGCCTGGGCGTTGACGACCTTGACGATCAGGTCACCGGTCTTCGCGTCCTTGGTGACGACCTGACGGAACGGCTCGGCGGGCTTGTCGTCGGTGAAGCTGCCCCACTCCTGGCCGTCGAGGTAGAGGGTGACCTGCCGGCCCCGCACCTTGACGTCGACGTCGTAGGCGCGGCCCGTCTCGACGGAACCGGGCTTGGCGAGAAGCGTCGACTTGCCGCCGTCCACGGCCTGTTCGACGGCGGACTGGGTGTTGTTCCAGCCACCGAGGTTCCACCAGTAGTAGTTGCCGGTGTCCTTGACGCCGAAGGCGACGAGGAAGCCCTCCTTGCCGGACTTCTTGGTGGCCTTCACATGCAGGTCGTAGTCGTGCCAGGCCGGGTCGCCGGCCGAGACCATGGTGTTCTCGGCGGCCACGTCGCTCTGCACGTACTGGCCGTCCTGGACGCTCCAGCTCCCGCCGCCCGTATGGGTCCACTTCGAGGCGTCGCCGCTGAAGTCGTCGCCGAACAGCGCGCTGCCGTCCTCGCCGGTCACCTTGACGTCGTCGTACGCCGCCGTGGTCGCCCACGTCGACAGGCCCACGGCGCCGGAGATGGGCGCGGTGAGGGACGGTGTGCCGGTGGCGGTGCTGGGCACCACACGGTCACCGACGTTGGTCATGAAGAGCTTCTGGACCTCGTAGTCCGCGGAGTTCCATGAAGCGTGGTTGTTGAACCAGATCATGTCGGGGCGCCACTGCACGTAGTCCTCGTTGGCGAGGAGCGGGGCGTACGAGGCGAGCTTCACGACGTCGGCGTTGCGCTCCAGGCCGGTCATGTACGCGGCTTCGGAGAGGGCGTTCTTGAAGGTGTTGCCGCCGGAGGCGTACTCGCCGAGGAAGACCTTGGGGCCGTTCCTGTCGTAGGAGTCGTAGCGGTCGTTGTTCTGCAGGAACCACTGCGGGCTGTTGTAGTAGTGCTCGTCGACCATGTCGACGTTCGCGTCCTTGTTGAGCTTCCAGGCGGTGTCGAAGGTGGTCCCCGAGTCGTCGGGGCCGGCGTTCGAGATCACCTTGATGTTCGGGTACTTGGCCGCGATGGCGGTGCGGAACTGTGTGAAGCGCGCGAAGAACTCGGTCGGCAGGTTCTCCTCGTTGCCGACCTCGATGTGGGTGAGGTGGAAGGGCTTGGGGTGGCCCATCTGTGCGCGCTTCTTGCCCCACTTGCTCGTCACGGGGCCGTTGGCGAACTCGATGAGGTCCAGGGTGTCCTGGATGTGGCGCTTGAGCAGGGCGTCGTCGTCGGTGGCCTTGTTCTGGCCGCAGCCGGTGACGAGGGCCGGCACGACGGGCAGCGGCATCGCGCCGATGTCCTCGGAGTACTGGAAGTACTCGTAGTAGCCGAGGCCGTAACTCTGGTTGTAACCCCAGAAGTTGGAGTTGGTGGCGCGCTGCTCGACCGGGCCGACAGTGTCCTTCCACTGGTACGAGCGCTTGCGCTGGTAGCCGGACGCCTCGTCGTAGCCCTGCATGCTGCCGGTGTTGACCAGGCAGCCGCCGGGGAAGCGCACGAAGCCCGGGTGGAGGGCGGCGATCTTCTGGGCGAGGTCCTTGCGCAGGCCGTTCGCGCGCCCCTTGTAGGTGTCGCGCGGGAAGAGCGAGACCATGTCGAGGGCGACGGGACTGTCCGCGGCGACGGTGAGGCGGCCGGTCGTGCTGCTGCGGGTCGCGGTGAACTTCGCGGTGTACTTGGCCCAGCCACCGCGTGCGGTCACCTTGCGGGCCTCGGCGAGCGCGCCGTCCGCGTCGTGCAGCGTCACCGTGAGGGGCGCGGCGGCGTCGGCGCGGGCCCAGACGGAGAAGGCGTAGGCCTTGCCGCTCTCGACCCTGATGCCGGTGTTGTAACCGGAGTTGGTGACGGACGCGCCGCCGTCCAGGGCGAGATACGTCCGGTTGCGGGCGTTGAGTCGCCCGTCGTCGTTCAGGGCCTTCGCCGTGCCGGTGGTCGCCCAGGAGGTGAGCGGTGTGTAGGAGTTGTTGTCCGCGGTGCTGTACTCGAAGGACCGGTTCTGGACCAGCTCCGCGTACAGCCCTCCGTCCGCGGCGCGGTTGATGTCCTCGAAGAACACTCCGTACATGGTGTCGTCGATCTTGGCGCCCGAGGCCTTGGGGGCGACGTTGATCGCGTAGTCGGTGACGTCCGCGGCGGCGGCGTTCGAGGGCACGGGAAGGACGGCCGAGGCCACCAGGAGCGTGGTGGCGGTGAGGCCGAGTCTCCAGCGGGTGCGGGTGCGTGACATGGATACTCCGCGGCTCTGTAGTGTGAAATTGTTCGAAATACCAGACGGTGGTCAGGACTTCGAACGGCAAGATAGGGAGGAGGCAGGAGTGCGTCAATGGATCGCGCAGTATCGGGTGGGGCGGAGGACGGGACGATGAACGATTTCTGGCCGGTAATCGACGTACTCGCCCACCTGACCGGGAGTTGGCGCGTACGACGCTCGGTGCGGGACCTCGCGAGCGGCGCCGAGGGCGAGTTCACCGGGGGGACGGTCTTCCGGCCGTTCGGCGAAGGTGAGGACGGCGACGGCGACGGTGGCAGTGGCGGTGGCGGTGACCGGGCTCGCCGCGGCGGCGCCGGCCACAGTGGCCCCGGCCTCCTGCACCGCGAGTCCGGCACGTTCCGCTGGCAGGGCGTCACCCGGCCCGCGCAGCGCACGTTGCGCTTCCTGCCCGGTGAGCGTCCCGGCACGGCGAGCGTCCGGTTCGCCGACGGACGCTTCTTCCACGACCTCGACCTGACCGACGGGCGATACGTCGCCGACCATCCCTGCGCGGCCGACCTCTACCGGGGCGAGTTCAGCGTGTACGACGAGGACCGCTGGCGCTCGGTGTGGCGCGTGGGCGGCCCCGCCAAGGACCTGGTTCTGACGACCGACTACACGCGCCTGAGCTGAGAGCCGACCGGCTCACACGCGCTGCAGCCCGGACTCCAGCCGGAAGTTCCAGCGCCCGCCGTGGCCCGCGAGGGTGACCGTCGACAGGGGGCGCACATCGATGTTCCAGTACGTCGACGGCGGGGCCTTCAGCGCGTAGACGAGCGCGGCCCGCACCACCGAGGGCTCGGCCACGGCCACGATGCGGCTGCCGTCGTCCGCGGGGCGCGTGTCGAGCCAGTTGCCGACGCGCTGAATGAAGGACAGCAGGGACTCACCGCCGTGCGGCGTCGAGCGCGGATCGGCGAGCCAGGCGTCCACGGCCGCGGGCTCCCGTGCCATCGCCTCGCCCAGGGTGAGGCCGCGCCACCGACCCATGTCGCAGTCCCGCAGCGCGAGCTGGACCAGCGGCGCATAGCCGAGGGCGTCGCCCGTGGCCCGGCTGCGGGGCGTCGGCGAACAGTAGCGCAGCTCGGCCGCCGCCAGCGGCACCAGCTCGTGGGCAGCGCGCTGCACCTCGTCCCAGCCGGCCTGGTCCAGCGGCCGGTCGTCCTCGAAGCGCTCAGCGAGCAGCGACGAGCTGCGCGCGGCGGCTACGAATGTGACCCGAAGATGCATGCGCAGATCGTGGAGGGAGAGACTCCGCAGGTCAAGGGGGGGTCCCGTAGGTTACTCAGAGTGCATACGGGCTCACGCGGCCGTGATCCACTACGTTCGCCCAGGGGACCCCCCTGCCGAGCCGAGCGCCTCGTCCCACGCCGCCCTCAACCGCCGTACCCCCTCACCGATCTCCTCCGTCCCCCCGACCGCGGCGAAGCTCAACCGCACGTGCCCGGCAGGCGGTTCGGCGCTGAAGTACGGGCGGCCGGGGGTGACGGAGACGCCCGCGCGCAGGGCGCCCGCCACGAGGGCGGACTCGTCCCCGCCGTCCGGCAGCCGCAGCCACAGCTGGTAGCCGCCGAACGGGATGTGCGGCAGGGCGAGTTCGGGGAGCCGCAGACGCAGCGCGGCGGTCATCGTGTCGCGCCGGGTCTTCAACTCGGCCGAAACGGATCGGAGATGACGGGGCCAGGCGGGCGAGCCGACGAGTTCGAGCGCAGCCTCCTGAAGAGGGCGCGGCACGAAGAAGGTGTCGACGACCTGGATGGCCCGCAACCGCTCCAGGACCGGACCGCGAGCCGCCAGGGCACCCACCCGGAAGCTCGGCGAGGTCGCCTTGGTCAGGGAGTTGACGTGCACGACGACCCCGTCGGGATCCTCCGCGGCGAGCGGACGCGGCAGCGGACCCGCGTCCTCGTGCACCAGACGCCGTACGAAGTCGTCCTCGATCACGAACGCGCCGGCCTCGCGCGCGATCCGCAGGACCTCGCCCCGGCGCTCGGGCGCGAGCACGGCGCCGGTCGGGTTCTGGAACAGCGGCTGGCAGACGAAGACCCGGGCGCCGCTCGCCCGGAAGGCGTCGGCGAGGAGCCGCGGCTTCACACCGTCCGCGTCCACCGGCACCGGGACGGGGCGCAGGCCGGCCGCGCGGGCGATCGCCAACATGCCCGGGTACGTGGGCGATTCGACGAGGACCGGGGCACCCGGCGCGGCGAGCGCGCGCAGCGCGGTGGTCAGCGCGGACTGGCCGCCCGCCGTGATGAGCACCTCGGCGGCGGTGACCGCGCCGCCGATCCCGCGCGCGAACCAGTCCCGCAGTTCCGTGATCCCCTCCACGGGCGGCCGGGTCCACGCACCCGGGCGGCGTCCCGCCCGGGACAGGGCCGCGCCCATCGCCCGCTCCGGCTGCAGCGACGGGTGCAGGTAGCCGCCGTTGAACTCGACGACACCGGGCGGCGGCGCCGCGAGCGTGGCGAGCACCCCGGAGGCGTCCACGGTGCGCGGGACGAGTTCGCCCGCGGCGTCCGCGCTCAGCGCGACCTCCTGCCAGGAGGTGTCCCCTTCGGGCGCGGTGGCGGCACGCGGCCGCGCCCGGAAGGCGCCCGCTCCGGGCCGGGTGACCACCAGTCCCTCGGCGGCCAGCTGCGCCAGCGCCCGCGACACGGTCACCGGGCTCACCCGGAACCGCTCGACGAGCGCCCGGCTCGACGGCAGCTTTCCACCTGGAGAGTAGCGATTCAGCTCCCTTCGCAGCTGACCTGCCAGGTCATCGACACTGCTACGCTCATGCATGAGAGCACACGATAGCGCTACTGTCCGGACCTCGATAGCGGTCAGCACGTCCCGCCGGGTGACCGACGGCACGGAGCCCGCCGCGTCCGTCCGCCGGTCCGGGACCCTTCAGGCAGCCCTCGGCGTGACCGCCTTCTCCCTCACCTTCCCCGCCACCGCCTGGGGCCTGGAGGGCTTCGGCCCCTGGTCCCTGGTGGCCGTGCGCAGCGTGCTCGCGGCGGTCATCGCGGGCGGCTGCCTCCTCGCCCTGCGCGTCCGCGTACCGGGCCGGGCGCACTGGGCCGGGCTCGTCGTCGTCGCCGCGGGCGTGGTCGTGGGTTTCCCACTGCTGACGACGCTGGCCCTGCAGACATCCACCACGGCCCACGCGGCCGTGGTCGTCGGCCTGCTGCCGCTCACCACCGCACTGCTCTCGGCGCTGCGCACCGGGGCGCGGCCCTCCCGGACGTTCTGGATCGCGGCGGTCGCGGGCGCGGCAGCGGTGATCGCGTTCACCGTGCAGCAGAGCGGCGGCGCCCTGACCGGCGCGGACGCCTATCTCTTCGGCGCGCTGCTGATCTGCGCGGCGGGCTACACCGAGGGCGGGCGGCTGGCCCGGGTGATGCCGGGCTGGCAGGTCATCGGCTGGGCGCTGGTGCTGTGCCTGCCGCTCGCGCTGCCGGGCGCGCTCGTCGCGCTCTCGCACGAGCCCGTGCGGCTGACCGCGCACAGCGTGACCGGGCTGCTGTGGGTGGCGGCGGGGTCGCAGTTCCTCGGCCTGGTCGTCTGGTACCGGGGCATGGCCGCGATCGGCATTCCCAAGGCCAGCCAGTTGCAGTTGGCGCAGCCGCTGCTCACACTGGTGTGGTCGGTGCTGCTCCTCGGCGAGCACCTCACACCGGCCGCACCTCTGACGGCTGCCGCGGTCCTGGTCTGCATCGCGGCCACCCAGCGGGCCCGAAGCTGACCGGTTCCGCACGGCCCGGGCCAACGGGCGCCCCCGGCCGTAGACTTGCGACCAGGGACCACTACTCCGCGCGCGACGAGGAGGCCCTTCAGATGCGAGCGACTGTGGGCGACAAGCTGGTGCAGCACGGCAGGATCGTCGGGCAGCACGACAAGGTCGCAGAGATCGTGGAAGTGATGGGTGCGGAAGGCACGCCGCCGTACCGCGTCCGCTTCCAGGACGGGCACGAGGCGGTGTGCTCACCCGGCCCGGACTCGGAGATCCGGCACCCCGAGGGCGGCGGGCAGTAACGCGCCGCCGCCCGGCACGGGATCAGCGCGGGGGCCTGGCCGGCCATCGGTAGTGGTCGGCGACCACCCGCGCCATGGCACCGATCCGGTCGGCCCCCACTTCCTTCGCCGAGAAGAACACGTGCCCGCGCACCTGCGGGTAACCCGCGGCGAGGGCAACATGCCGGGACAGCTCGGCCGGGTCCTGCCAGGCCGTGGGCTGCGCCGGATCACCGGCCTTGTACAGCGCCTCACCGATGTACAGCCGTACGCCGGTGCCCTGCGCGACCTCCGCCCACCAGGGCACGAGCTTCGCGTAGTCGGCCGCGGTGAAGCCGATGTTCCAGTACACCTGCGGGCAGATGTAGTCGATCCAGTGCTCCCGGACCCACTTCCTGGTGTCCGCGTGGAGGTCGTCATAGGTCTGCACACCGGCCCGGGTGTCCGAGCCGCGCGCGTCGGTCGCCGCGTTGCGCCACACCCCGAAGGGGCTGATCCCGAAGCGCGTGGTGGGCCGGATCCGCCGGATGCGGGCCGCCGTCTCCAGCACCAGCCGGTCGATGTTGTGGCGCCGCCAGGCCGCCTTGTCCGGGAAGCCCGCGCCGTGCGCCGCGTACGCCGCGTCGTCGTCGAAGACCTGACCCGCGACCGGATACGGGTAGAAGTAGTCGTCCCAGTGCACGGCGTCGATCCGGTATCTGCGGACCGCGTCGAGCATCGCGTCCTGGACGAAGGCACGCACCTCGGGCAGCCCGGGGTTGTAGTAGAGCTTCCCGCCGTACGGGACCACCCACTCGGGGTGAAGGCGGGCGGGATGGGTCGCCACCAGGCGGGTCGGATCGGTGTGGTTGGCGATGCGGTACGGGTTGAACCAGGCGTGCAGTTCGAGGCCGCGGGCGTGCGCCTCGGCGACCGCGGTGCCGAGCGGGTCCCAGCCCGGGTCCTGGCCCTGGACGCCGGTGAGGTACTCGCACCACGGCTCGTACGGCGAGGGCCACAGCGCGTCGGCGGTGGGACGCACCTGGAAGATCACGGCGTTCAGGCGACGGCTCACCGCCGTGTCGAGATGCGCGAGGAGTTCGGCGCGCTGCTGCGCCGCGGTGAGGCCCTGCCGCGAGGGCCAGTCGCGGTTGGCGACGGTCGCGAGCCACATGCCGCGCAGTTCGCGGGCCGCCCGCTCGGGCTCCGGCCCCGGGGTGCCGCGCACCGCGGGCACCGCCGCCGCGTCCCCCGCCGTCATGAGTCCTGACAGCGCCGCCGCCGCGGCCGCCGCGAACGCCCGACGTGACATACGTCCCATCTGCACACCCCCGCACGCTGCGGATCCGTCCGGTCACGGATCGTCTGCCCGCACAGCATGCCCGACCCGGACGATCGATCATCGATACTTCGGAGTAACGTGCACGTTCGGAGCAGGAACCGGACAACGGCGTACCTGCCCGGTCCGTAGATCAGCGAAGGGGACGATGTGACCGACATCGAACGCGTCGGAGTGGTGGGCTGCGGCCAGATGGGAGCGGGCATCGCCGAGGTGTGCGCGCGCGCCGGTCTCGACGTCAAGGTCGCCGAGACCACCGGCGAGGCTCTGGAGTTCGGCCGTACCCGGCTGTTCACCTCCCTGTCCAAGGCGGCGGAGCGCGGGAAGATCTCCGCGGACGAGCTCGCGGCCACCCAGCAGCGGCTCAGCTTCACCACCGACCTCGGCGAGTTCGCCGACCGCGACCTGGTGATCGAGGCCGTCGTCGAGAACGAACAGGTGAAGACCGAGATCTTCCAGGTGCTCGACCAGGTGGTGACCCGGCAGGACGCGATCCTCGCCTCCAACACCTCCTCGATCCCGCTGGTGAAGCTCGCCGTCGCGACCTCGCGTCCCGACCAGGTCGTCGGCATCCACTTCTTCAACCCGGCCCCGGTGCAGCAGCTCGTCGAGCTGATCCCGGCGCTGACCACCTCCGAGGGCACCCTCGGCCGCGCCCAGCTGTTCGCCGAGAAGGTCCTCGGCAAGCACGCGATCCGCGCCCAGGACCGCTCGGGCTTCGTGGTGAACGCGCTGCTGATCCCGTATCTGCTCTCCGCGATCCGGATGTTCGAGTCGGGCATCGCGAGCCGCGAGGACATCGACAACGGCATGGAGATGGGCTGCGCCCACCCGATGGGCCCGCTCAAGCTCTCCGACCTGATCGGCCTGGACACCGTGGCCTCGGTCGCGTACAGCATGTACGAGGAGTACAAGGAGCCGCTCTACGCCGCTCCCCCGCTGCTCCAGCGCATGGTCGACGCGGGCCGGCTGGGCCGGAAGTCCGGGTCGGGTTTCTACACGTACGCCTGATGACGCTGCATCACCAGCGAACCTGACTACGGTCCGTAGACCTCGGACCCGCGCGGGCCCGGCACTCTTTTCGGTGCCGGGCCCGCGCCATTCACACACCGTGTGCGGCCCGGGCTCGCATATGCCCGTCGCACACGCTCCCCACGTGTCCACCAGGCGAGTTGACTTTCCGTGCGCATGCAAGGGATGTGACGACTACGGAAAGGAGCGGACACGTGACCGCCGACCCCGAGCATCCCGTGGTCCCAGGAGAACTCGCAGAGTTACGCCGGTGCCTCGAAGTGGGTCTCACCCGCATCGAGGGCGGGCTGGCTCTGCTCACTCAGCGCGACGACCAGACCGCCAAGGATCTTGACGATCTGAGCTCACGGCTCGTCGCTCTCGAACACACCCGATGGCCCCTGCCCACTCTTGCGGCCGTCGCGGCCGTGGGCGCGCTGGCCGTGGCGGTCTGGCAGGCTCTGGGCCATTAGGTTTCAGGACGCTGTGGGGGGATGGATCAGGGCAACGCGTCCTGCCCGAGCCTGAGATGGTGCAGGAGAAGCAGTGCGGCCGCCATGTTGGCGGCCGGGACCTCGCCGCGGGCGACCATGTCGGGGACGAGCTTGAGGGGGACCCATTCCCTGCGGTCCGATTCGAAGTCGTCCACGGGGTGGCCGACATAGGTGCCCTCATCGGCCCAGAAGATGTGGTGCCGGGCGTCGGTGAGCCCGTTGGAGGGCTCGACGCTCATCAGATGGCGCAGAGGTCCCGGTCGCCAGCCGGTCTCCTCCTCCAGTTCGCGGGCCGCCGCCACGGCGATGTCCTCGCCGTCCTCGACGACGCCCGCCGCGAGTTCCCACCCCCAGCTGTCGGTGATGAAGCGGTGCCGCCACAGGAGGAGCACCTCATTGGCCTCGTTCACCACCGTGGCCACGGCGACGGGCCGCAGCCGTATTAAAAAGTGATCGAGGTGCCGACCGTCCGGCAGCTCGACATCTGCGAGATTGACGCTGAACCAGCGGTTTGCGTACACAGTTTGTTCGTTCTGTTTCGTCCACTGCACGGTTCTGCCACCTTCCGCCGAGTAGATGGCAATATCGCAGCAGGAGCACCCTGACAGCAGGCTCACAGCAGGCCGCTCGCAGCGCAGCGGTAGGCGCAGTGTCCGCGCGGGCGTGGGCGCGGTCTCCCCCTGGCACAGGGTGGGGCGTTCTCCTCCGGGCGGCCCCGCGGATCGTTTCCGCAGTTCGCCGGGGGGTCTTGCTACAGCGGTACGCGCAGTGCCCCGTCGATGAGTTCGGCGGCCTCGGCCGTGCCCGCACAGCCGCTGCGCACCAGGTGTTCGCGTACCGCGCGCAGTCTGTCGCGCAGGCGCTGGGACTCCATCCCCCGCGCCTGTTCGGCCATTTGGACCGCTGTGGCCACCGCCTTGTCGGCGTTGCCCTGGCGCAGTTCGATCTGGCTGAGCATCGCGAGCCGGTGCACCCGCCCCCGGTCGTGCGCCGGATTGCCCACGGCGGCCACCGCGTGCTCCCCGGCAGCCACCAGGTCACCGAGGCTGAGCAGCGCCTCCGCCACCTGGACGTTGACCAGACCGGGCTGGACATAGCCGGTCTCGTCCGGCTCGTACCCGCGCCGGATGCGCTCGGCGGCCTGTTCGGCACGCCGGATGCAGGACAGCGCGCTGCTGCCGTCGCCGAGGTGGGCGTACGCCTTGGCCTGCATCGCGTAGAGGTCCGAGGCGAGCGCCGGTGTGATGTGCCGCCCGGCGGCGCGCAGCGCGGCCTCCGCGAACGCCACCGCCTGCCGGTACTCGCGCATGAACAGCGACTGGTTGACGAGCAGGGCTATCACATAGGCGCCGAGGCCTCTGTCCCCGCTGGCCTTCGCCAGGCGCAGGGCCTGGTGGAAGTAGCGCTGGGCCAGTCCGTGCGCGTCGGAGTCGTAGGCGCAGATGCCCGCTATGGCGACCAGCCCGCCGGTCGCGCGGTGGAGCTGGCGGCCGGTGGCGTCGGTGTAGCTGCCGCGCAGCAGGGGCGCCGTCTCGGAGTTGAGGAAACCGACGATCCGGGTGCGCGTGGCCACACCGCCCGCCTTGCGGTACATCTGCTCGTAGTGGGCGCGGGCCGAGCGCAGCATCTCGATGTCGGCCATGCTGACGCGGTGCCGGCCGCCGCGCGAGACGTCCACGTCCTCGGGCGGGTTCTCCCACTCCCACACGGGCATCACGGCGGGAGTCCCGGTGACGGCGGGGGCGCCGAGGATGTGCGGGCGCTGCTGTTCGTCGGAGCGCCACAGGGCGGTGGCGCGCTCGACGAAACCGGAGAGGGTGGTGCCGTGCGGGGCGGACGGTTCGCCGGGCACCCCGAGGCCGATGTCGTCGAGGGTGACGGGCCGGTGCAGCCGCACGGCGAGCACTTCGCAGATCAGGTCGGGCACCTGGCCACGCGGGCGCTGCCCCTTCAACCACCGCGCCACGGCCGTGTGTTCGTAGCGCAGCGCGAGGCCGCGGGCGCGTCCCGCCTGGTTGACATGGGCGGCGAGTCCCGCGTGCGAGATGCCCGCCTCGTCGAGAATCGCGTCGAGCAGAGTGTTGGGCTGCATGGAGGCCCCCCGGGTGGCTCGGTGCCGTCAGATTAGTGCGTTCGCCTTCACACGGGGTGTGAAGCGAATGCTCGTGAACGGGCAGTACGCGCGCTGTTGCAGAGCGTTTCGGGCCGGTTGACTGAAATGCCTCGCAAGAGGCCGGCCGGGCCGCCGGCTCCCCCTCGTACAGTGCGGCGGCCCGTCTCCGCGCCGTCCGCCCAGCTGCCTGCCCGACACTCCGTGGCGGGGCGGCCGGCGCCCGCCGCCGGTCACGACGGCGGGCCGGGTCATGTGACGCGCTGGGCGACGGCCGTGCCGTGCTGCACGGGCACGCGCCCGCGGTCGTTGCGCAGTACGAGCAGTGCCACGTCGTCGGCGGGCCTGCCCCCGCTGTGGCGCAGCAGCCCGGCGAAGACGGTCCGCAGTACGGACTGGGGTGAGACGGGCTGGACTTGGACGGCTTCGGTGAGCGCGTCGTACAGCGGGAAGAACCGGCCACGGCTGTCGCGCGCGTCCTCGACGCCGTCGGTGTGCAGGAACAGCGCCTCGCCGGGCAGCAGTTGGCCGCACGGCTCGACGGGCAGCTCGGCCGGCAGCGGGAACGAGCCCAGCGGGGGCAGCGGTTCCTCCGACGACAGCCGCTCGGCATGACCGCGTGCGCCCGCCGGTGCGAGCCCGCTGCGCAGCAGATACGGCCAGGGATGCCCGCAGTTGATGACGTACATCTCGTCGTCGCGGCGGATCTCCAGCAGGAGCAGCGTGACGAACTCCTCGGCGACCGGGCTCTCCGGGTCCAGCCCGGTCGCGGAGGGGTGCTCGGCGCGGGCCCGCTCGCGCAGATGCCGGGCCAGCGCCCGCTCCAGCCGGCGCAGCACACAGCCGAGTTCGGGTTCGTCGTGCACGGCCTCGCGGAAGCTGCCGAGGACGGCGGCGACGGTGCCGATGGCGGCGAGACCGTGTCCGCGCACATCCCCCATGACGACGCGTACGCCGTGCTCGGTGGCGATCACCTCGTACAGATCGCCGCCCACGATCGCGCCGTGGTCCGCGGAGTGCTGTACCGCGGCGATGTTCAGTCCGTCGATACGGGGCGGCAGCGGCCGCAGCAGAACGTTCTGCGCGGCGCCCGCGATCTTGCGGATCTGTTGGAGTTCGCGCAGCAGTGCCCGTCTGACATGGAGTATCAGCCCGCTGCCGACGGCGAAGAAGACGGCACTGGTGACGATCCGGGCGCCGAGACCGTTCTGCTGGGCGAGCGGGCAGACCATTTTGTACGTGATCGCGATCGCCCCCCAGACGGTGGGCAACGCCAGGCTCAGCACCCGGCGCAGGGGCTGTCGGCGGCCCCGTCGGACGATCGGATCGGGGCCGGCTTTCGGGCCGCCCTCCCGGATCCTTCGCGGCGGCCCGGCTCTGGTGCCGCCCCTGCCTCTGCCTCTGCGGAGCGCCCGGGCGAGTCCGGCCCGCAGGTCGTCCGCCCGGCCCCGCGCCGTCCGGCCCGCGCGGGACAGCGCCCGCGAGTTCGTCCGGGGCGTCGCCGTGCAAGGAGCCCCAGCCTTGTTACGGATCATGCCGATTGGCCCCCCAATAGGCCCTGACAGCGCAGACGGCCTCCGCGAGGCCGGTCCGATTCTGTCGACCGCATGCCCCGTTCGGACCAGATCACCCGGACTTGTCACCCGAACGAGTGAGGGGCACATCCGGCGTTCCGGACGTGCCCCTCAGTACCTCTCCGTGCTCATGCCGTGCTACGCGCCGCGCAGCACCGCCCCCGTGCGGTCGGCCGCCAGGGCGACCGCCGCGTCACGCGCCGCGGAGGCCTCGTCGACGGTCAGCGTGCGGTCGGCGGCGCGGAAGCGCAGCGCGTAGGCCAGCGACTTCCTGCCCTCGCCGAGGTGCTCGCTGTTCTCGTAGACGTCGAACAGGCGGATGGACTCCAGGAGTTCACCCGCGCCCTCGCGCAGCGCGGCCTCCACGTCCGTGTGGGGCACGAACCGGTCGACGACCAGCGCGACGTCCTGCGTGGCGACCGGGAACGTCGAGATCTTCGGGCCCCTCGGGACACCGGCGCTCGCCTGCTCCAGCGCGTCGAGGTTCAGCTCCATCGCACAGGTGCGCGCGGGCAGGCCCAGGGTCTTCAGGACACCGGGGTGCAGCTCGCCGGCGTGCCCGACGACCTGCTCCGCACCGTCGATGACGACGGCGAGCTCGGCGCAGCGGCCCGGGTGCCACGGCCCGTACTGACCGGTGCGGACGAGGAGTTCGGTCCCCGCCTCGCGGGCCAGCGAGCGCGCGGCCTCGATCGTGTCGGCCCAGTCGGCCGGACGCCCCGGGCCCCACCAGCCGGTCTGCTCGCGGGCGCCCGCGAGGACGACGGCTGCGTGCCGGGGCTGGAGGGGGAGCGCGGCCGTGAGGGACGCGATCTCCTCGTCGGTGGGGCGGCGGTCGACGGGCAGACGGCCCGCGACGCGCAGCTCCTCCTGCGGGTGGAAGACCAGGCCCGTCTCGAACAGCGCGAGGTCGTGCGAGCCGCGGCCGTCGTTGCGGCGCAGCGCACCGAGCAGGCCCGGCAGCAGCGCCGTACGAAGAGCGGGCTCCTCGTCGGAGAGCGGGTTGACCAGCCTGACGACCTTGCGCTTCGGGTCGTCGGCGGCCAGGCCGAGCTGGTCGAAGACGTGCTCGCCGAGGAACGGGTAGTTCGGCGCCTCGACGTATCCGGCGCCGGCCAGCACCCGGCCGACCCGGCGGTGCAGCCGCTGCCGGTCGGTCAGGCCCAGACCCGCGGGGGGCTTGGGCAGCGTGGAGGGCAGGTTCTCGTAGCCCTCAAGGCGGATGACCTCCTCCGCCAGGTCGTTCGGGTCGGTGAGGTCGGGCCGCCACGACGGGACGGTGACGATCAGCTCGTCCTGTCCGTAGACGTCGCAGCCGACCTGCTGGAGACGGCGTACGACGGTCTCGCGGCCGTAGTCGACGCCCGCGACCCGGTCCGGGTGGTTGGCCGGGATGGCGATGGTGCGCGGCGCGGAGGGCGCGATGACCTCGGTGACGCCGGCGTCGGCGGTGCCGCCCGCGAGGAGCACGAGCAGGTCGACCGTGCGCTGGGCGGCGGCCGCCGCGGCGAGCGGGTCGACGCCGCGCTCGAAGCGCTTGGACGCCTCGGAGGCCAGCTTGTGACGGCGGGCGGTGCGCGCGATGGAGATCGCGTCGAAGTGCGCGGCCTCGATGACGACCTCGGTGGTGGTGCCCTCGGTGTCGTCGATCTCGGTGTTGGCGCCGCCCATGACGCCCGCGAGGCCGATGGGACCGCGGTCGTCGGTGATCACCAGGTCCTCGGCGTCCAGCGTGCGCTTGGCGCCGTCGAGGGTGGTGAGCTGCTCGCCCTGCTCGGCTCGGCGCACGCCGATCGCGCCCTGGACGCGGGTGCGGTCGTACGCGTGCAGCGGCTGACCGAGCTCCAGCATCACGTAGTTGGTGATGTCGACGGCGAGCGAGATCGGGCGCATGCCGGCCTTCTGGAGGCGGCGCTGCAGCCAGAGCGGGGAGCGGGCCTCGGGGTCGAGGCCGGTCACCGTGCGGGCGGTGAAGCGGTCGCAGCCGGCCGGCTCGGAGATCTGCACCGGGTAGCCGAAGGCGTTCGGGGCCGGTACGTCGAGCAGCGCCGGGTCGCGCAGCGGCAGACCGTAGGCGATGGCGGCCTCGCGGGCGATGCCGCGCAGCGAGAGGCAGTAGCCGCGGTCGGGGGTGACCGCGATGTCGAGGACCTCGTCGACGAGTTCGAGCAGCTCGATCGCGTCGGTGCCGACCTCGTACTCCGGCGGGAGCACGATGATGCCGTGCGAGCCGTCGTCGCCCATGCCCAGCTCGTCGCCGGAGCAGATCATGCCGTGCGACGTCCTGCCGTACGTCTTGCGCGCGGCGATCGCGAAGTTGCCGGGCAGCACGGCGCCGGGCAGGACCACGACGACCTTGTCGCCGACGGCGAAGTTGCGGGCGCCGCAGACGATCTCCTGGGGCTCGCCGGTGCCGTTGGCCTGGCCGACGTCGACGGTGCAGAAGCGGATCGGCTTCTTGAAGCCCTCGAGTTCCTCGATCGTCAGCACCTGGCCGACGGCGAGGGGGCCCTTGAGGTCGGCGCCGAGCTGCTCGACCCTCTCGACCTCGAGGCCGGCGGAAACGAGCTTGGCCTGCACATCGCGGCCGGTCTCGGTGGCGGGGAGATCGACGTACTCCCGCAGCCAGGAAAGCGGGACCCGCATCAGATCTCCATCCCGAACGGCCGGGTGAACCGGACGTCACCCTCGACCATGTCTCGCATGTCTTCGACGTTGTGGCGGAACATCAGCATCCGCTCGATGCCGAACCCGAAGGCGAATCCGCTGTACTTCTCCGGGTCCACACCGCAGGCGACCAGGACGCGCGGGTTGACCATGCCGCAGCCGCCGAGCTCGATCCAGCCCTCGCTGGAGCACGTACGGCAGGGGCGGTCGGGGTTGCCGACGGACTCGCCCTTGCAGACGTAGCAGAGCATGTCCATCTCGGCGGACGGCTCGGTGAAGGGGAAGTAGTTGGGGCGCAGCCGGGTCTTCATGTCCGCGCCGAAGAGCGACTGGACCATGTGATCCAGGGTGCCCTTCAGGTCGGCCATGGTCAGGCCCTCGTCGATGGCGAGGAGCTCGATCTGGTGGAAGACCGGGGTGTGCGTGGCGTCCAGCTCGTCCGTGCGGTACACGCGGCCGGGGCACACGATGTAGACGGGCGGCTCACGGTCGAGCATGGCGCGGGCCTGCACCGGAGAGGTGTGGGTGCGCAGCACGACACCGGACTCGTCGCCCTGCGCGCCCTTGGGGCCCTGGACGAAGAAGGTGTCCTGCATCTGCCGGGCCGGGTGGTCGGGCGTGAAGTTGAGGGCGTCGAAGTTGAACCACTCGGCCTCGACCTCGGGGCCCTCGGCGATCTCGTATCCCATGGACACGAAGACGTCGGCGACCCGCTCCATCATGGTGGTCAGCGGGTGGCGTGCGCCGGCCGGTACGCGGTCGTAGGGCAGCGTGACGTCGACTGCCTCCTCGACCAGCACACGGGCGTCGCGCTCCGCCTCCAGCTCCGTCTGACGGCCGGTGAGGGCCTTGTTGACGGCGCCGCGGGCCTGGCCGACGAGCTTGCCGGCGGCGGCCTTGGCGTGCGGGGGCAGGGCGCCGATCTCGCGGTTGGCGAGGGCCAGCGGCGAGGTGCCGCCGGTGTGCGCGACCTTCGCCTCCTGGAGCGCGTCGAGGTCACCGGCGGCCGCGAAGGCGGCGAGCGCCTCGTCCCGCATGCGCTCGATCTCTTCCGGTTTCAGGGCCTCGACCTCTACAGGGTCGTACGACTTATTCGGTGCCGACATCTCTTCCCGTGCTTCCGGTTGGCTGGCTGAGGGTCCCCGTCCCGACTCGGGGGACGCATCGTCCCTGAACGGGGACGCAAAGGTGCCAAAGGCCGAGTCTAACGGGGGTGGGGGATGCGTATGCGCCCGTGGGGCTCCGCTCGGCGTTACTGCAGATACGCCGGGGTGCTCACGGGCAACGTAAATCGGAACTCGGCGCCGCCGCCGGGGGCGCGGCCGACCGTGATGGTGCCGCCGTGGGCTTCGACGATGCCCTTGACGATGTACAGCCCGAGGCCCGTGCCGCCGCGTTTGCTGCCCCGCCAGAAGCGGGTGAAGACGCGGTTCATGGACTCCTCCGGGATGCCGCTGCCCTCGTCGCTCACGGTGACCGACGTGCTGACGTCCTCCCCTTCGCGGGGGGACGCCGAGGGCGTGACGTCAATCGTGACGGTTCCCTCGCCGTGGCGCACCGCGTTTTCGAGCAGGTTGCTGAGTACCTGGTCGACCTTGTCGGGGTCGGCCCACAGGTCGGGCAGCGGCTGCTCGACGCGGAGCAGGAAGCGGTCGGCGGGCTGGCCCGCGGCGACGTACGCCTGGATGTGGCGGCCGACGGCGGCCCCGATGTCGACGGGCTGGCGGCGCACTTCGAGGCGCCCGGAGTCGATGCGGGAGATGTCGAGCAGTTCGGCGATGAGCCGGGTGACGCGGTCGGCGTCGGCGTCCACCGTCTCCAGCATCAGCTTCTTCTGGTCGTCGGTGAACCGCTCCCACTTCGCGAGGAGGGTCGCGGTGAAGCCCTTGACGGAGGTGAGCGGCGAGCGCAGTTCATGGGCGACGGTGGCTATCAGCTCGGCGTGGCTGCGCTCGGTGCGGCGGCGGGCCTCGGTGTCACGCAGGGAGACGACGATGCGGCGGACGGGGCCGGTGGGGCGGGTGCGGACGTAGCGCGCGGAGACGAGCACTTCCCGGCCGCCCGGCAGCAGCAGATTGCGCTCGGGTTGCCCGATGCGGATGGCGAGGCCTCCGTAGGGGTCCGTCAGCTGCCACCAGCGTCGCCCCTCCAGGTCCTCTAACGGAAGGGCCCACTCAAGGGGCCGGCCGAGGGCGTCGGCGGCGGGGACGGCGGTGATCCGGGCGGCCGCGGCGTTGAAGCAGATCACCCGGCCGTGCTCGTCGGCGACGACGAGCCCGTCGGGCAGGTCGTCGGGGTCGATGCCCAGCTCCGCTGCGAGGTCGGCCGCGAAGGCCGTTCCGGGGCCGGTCTCGGAGTCGGCGGGGTCATCGCGCCGGGACGCGGGAGTGCTGTGTGCCTCCCGTGCTCGCAGCGCCTTCTTGGCACCGCTCGTGCCGACACTCATCCCCGTACCCCACCTCTCGTCTGGCGCAGAGGGCCCCCGAGCCCGTCACCCTACTAGCTCTCGGTGACGGAACGGCACCCTCCGGAGGCGCGCTGTGCACGGGCGGACGCGTAGAGACATACGGCCGCGGCCGTCGCGAGGTTCAGACTCTCGGCCCTTCCGTGGATCGGCACCCGCACCACGGCGTCCGCCAGCGCGCGGGTCTCCTCCGGGAGCCCCCACGCCTCGTTGCCGAACACCCAGGCGGTGGGCCCGCCCATGGTCCCGTGGTCCAGCTCGTCGTCGAGGTCGTCCTCCCCCGCCCCGTCGGCGGCGAGAATGCGCACCCCGGCCTCCTTCAGCCCCTCGACGGCCCGCTCCACGGGAACGCCGACGGCGACGGGCAGATGGAAGAGGGATCCGACGGAGGCGCGCACGGCCTTGGGGTTGTACAGGTCGACGGAGGCGTCGGTCAGTACGACGGCCTCGGCGCCGGCCGCGTCCGCGCACCGCAGCACGGTCCCGGCGTTGCCGGGGTCGCGTACGTGCGCGAGTACGGCGACGAGCCTCGGCCGCGCCCGGAGGATCTCCTCGAAGGGGGTGTCCAGGAAGCGGCAGACCCCGACCAGCCCCTGCGGGGTGACGGTCGTCGAGATGTCGGCGATCACCTCGTCGTCGGCGAGGTGCACGCGCGCCCCGGCGGCCCGGGCGTCGCCCACGATGTCGGCGTACCGCTCGGCGGCCTCGACGGTCGCGAAGAGCTCGACGAGGGTGCCCGCCTCGCCGCCCCGATGCGCCACGGCCTCCCGTACGGCCTGCGGCCCCTCGGCGAGGAACAGCCGCTCCTTCCCCCTGAAGTTCCGCCTGGCCAGCCGTCGCGCGGCAGCGACACGAGGCGAACGCGAAGAGATCAACTCGGGGGCGACGGGCATGGGGGCACCTTCGGGGTTGCGGGGTGGAGAACAGGGCACCGGACGCACACGGACCCGCAGGCCTTCACGGCCTGCGGGTCCGGTTCACATCACGTCCGGCTCGAAGCCGGTGCGGTGTCAGGCAGCCTTGGGCGCGTTCACGTCCGACGGCAGGGCCTTCTGCGCGACCTCGACGAGCGCGGCGAACGCGTTGGCGTCGTTGACGGCCAGCTCGGCGAGGATCTTGCGGTCCACCTCGATGTTGGCGGCCTTCAGACCCTGGATGAGGCGGTTGTACGTCATGCCGTTCTGGCGGGCCGCAGCGTTGATGCGCTGGATCCACAGCTGACGGAAGTCGCCCTTGCGCTTCTTGCGGTCGTTGTAGTTGTAGACCAGCGAGTGGGTGACCTGCTCCTTGGCCTTGCGGTACAGGCGCGAACGCTGACCGCGGTAGCCGGAGGCCGC
Organism: Streptomyces sp. NPDC005485; assembly: GCF_040606085.1. Classification (NCBI taxonomy): domain Bacteria; kingdom Bacillati; phylum Actinomycetota; class Actinomycetes; order Kitasatosporales; family Streptomycetaceae; genus Streptomyces; species Streptomyces sp. NPDC005485. Next base: position 69,786 of record NZ_JBEXDZ010000014.1, read on the forward strand.
CTCGAGGATCGCCCGGCGCTTCTTGTGGGCGTTGACTGCCCGCTTGACGCGTGCCACTTTTTAACTCCTTGTAGCGGGGCCGTGGTTGTCGTCACACGGCCCGAAATCGATGGGGTCCCGGTCCTGGCGTACGGCGCTCTGAGAGATCAGGCGCCCGTACGTCACTTGCCGAGAAGCTTCTTGATCTTCTTGGCGTCGCCCGGGGCCATCTCGGCGTTGCCGGTGAGGCGGCGCGTCAGGCGGGACGACTTGTGCTCGAGCAGGTGGCGCTTGCCGGCGCGCTCACGGAGCACCTTGCCGGAGCCGGTGACCTTGAAGCGCTTGCTGGCACCGCTGTGCGACTTGTTCTTCGGCATAGCGCCGTTCTCTCCTCGTCAGTGGCGTTCCGGTGCCCGGTCGTGAAACCGGGCACGGTGGAACGTCATATGTATCGGTTGGCATCCCGGGGCATACGCCCTGGGATCAGGCCTCGGCGGAAGCCTCGGCCGGGGCCTCTGTGGCCTCGGCCTCGGTGATCTCGGCCTCGGTGATCTCCTGGTCGGCGATCTCCTCGTCCGTGATCTCACCGTCGGCGGCGTTCTGCGACTTGCCCGGGTTGGCCTTCGCCTCGGCCTTGCGAGCCGCCTGGGCCTCGCGGGCCTCGGCCATCGCCTCGGTCTTCTTCTTGTGCGGACCGAGAACCATGATCATGTTCCGGCCGTCCTGCTTCGGGTTCGACTCGACGAAACCGAGGTCCTCGACGTCCGTCGCGAGTCGCTGCAGCAGTCGGTAGCCGAGCTCCGGCCTGGACTGCTCGCGGCCACGGAACATGATCGTGATCTTGACCTTGTCGCCCTGCTTGAGGAACCGGACGACGTGACCCTTTTTGGTGTCGTAGTCGTGCGGGTCGATCTTCGGCCGGAGCTTCATTTCCTTGATGACCGTGTGCGCCTGGTTCTTGCGCGCCTCACGGGCCTTCATGGCCGACTCGTACTTGAACTTGCCGTAGTCCATGAGCTTGCAGACCGGCGGACGTGCACTCGCCGCCACCTCGACCAGGTCGAGGTCGTACTCCTGCGCAAGCTCCAGGGCCTTGGCAAGCGGAACAATCCCGACCTGCTCGCCGCTGGGACCGACAAGTCGCACTTCGGGAACGCGAATCCGGTCGTTGATGCGGGGCTCGGTGCTGATGGATCCTCCTCGGTTGCACCACACGGCGGTCTGGCGGACAGCCGCGTATGTCTCTGATGACAGTTGGACCAACCACCGCGGGGCATGAAAAATGCCCCGGACGGGACACAGGCGGGGCTCCAAGGAATACCGGAGCACCGCCGCGGTGAACCGCGGGGCGCACATTCGGGCGACTCCATCGTCCGTACGGAACGATGGCGGCCGCCTGACCGGATGACCTGCCGTCCCGGAGGATGGTCAGGTGGGAGATCGGAGCCTCCACTTGCGGGCCGGGCACAGCAGTGTCCGGCCGGTCGTTACACAAGGTTAGCAGCTCGGGCCTGGAAGGGCTAACCGAGGCCAACTGGGGCCGGGCCCCACCCGGGACCTATCGTGGGACGCATGAGTGACACCCCTCCCCAGACGCCCGACTTCGACACCATGGCCCGCGACATCGCCGAGGTCCCCGCGGTCGAGGTGATCGTGACGGTCGCCGTCAACCTGATGAGCGCCGCCGCCGTGAAGCTCGGCCTGACCGAGGAGGGCGACGAGCACAAGGACCTGGACGAGGCGCGCAAGCTGGTGCACGCCCTCGCCGGGCTGCTCGACGCGAGCGCGACCGAGATCAGCTCCTTCCACGCGGCCCCGCTGCGCGACGGCCTGAAGTCGCTGCAGCTGGCGTTCCGCGAGGCGTCGTTCGTCCCCGACGAGCCGGGCCAGGGCCCCGGCGAGAAGTACACGGGCCCGGTCTACGGCTAGAGCCCGTCCCCGGCTGCTCCGCGGCCGCTCTCACTGACGTACGTACAAGGGCTCGCCCGGTGGCGTCGTCCCGGCCGGCAGCAGTGCCAGGTCGAGGCCGCGCACCAGGCGGGCCCTGAGTGTCTCGTCGGCCGCGAGACGCCCGGCGACCGCGCGGGCGGCCTCGGCCGGCTCCGCGGACGGGTCCAGGACGAGGGCGAGGATGCCGTCGGCCTGGCCGGGTCCGAGGTGGGCGCGGAGCACCGCGGGCTCAGCGGCGACGGCGGCGCGCACCGCGTCGGTCACGGCCGGGTCGGCGAGCGGGTCCTCGGTGGTGCGCCCCTCGGCGAGGGCGCGCAGCGCGGCGCCGGTCAGCTCGTAGGGGACCGGGCCGGACAGGTCGAGCACGATCGTGTCGGCCTTCTCGTGCACCGCCGCCTGCAGGGCCTGGTGCAGGGGTACGGCGACGGGGCGGGCGGCGGGGTCCCAGCGGGCCAGCGACTCGGTGGACGTGAAGGCGGGCAGGGCCGTGCGGTCGCCGGCCTTCAGCGTCGGGACCGCCATGTCACTGGTCTTCTCGTGGCGCAGTCCGTTCTCGTCCTCCTCGACCTCGCCGAGTACGGCCACGACGGGTACGAGGAGCCGGGCGCCCTTGAGCGCCTCCAGGACCGGCCCGACGGCGGTGCGGTCCTCGGCCCAGGCGGCGAGCGCCGCGCTCAGCCGGGGGTCGGCGGAGCCGTCGTCGTCGGGGAAGCCGGAGTCGGGAATGTTCTTGTTCGCCACGGTCCCCGACCCTATCGGGGGGATCCTGCTGCGCTTGTGCGGCCCCGGAAACCCGGCGTTGACAGAACTCACGGGTTTCTCAGCTTTCCCTGACAGACATCTAACATTCGTCTAACGGCGCGCACAGGCCGGTCGCCCAGCATCGCGGGCATGGAGTCCCACAGAGCTCACCGCCGCCCTGCCCGGCCCTCCCGGCGCCGCCCGCTGGTCTACAGCGCTCTCGCCTCCGCCGTGATCGTCGGCGCCACGGCGGCGGGGACCGCGTACGTGAAGGCGCAGGCGCACACCGGCTCGGGCGCCGTATCGTCGGCGGCGTCGGCGACGGCACCCTCGGCTTCGGCCACGGTGAACGAGGAGGCGTCCGTGGAACCTGTCGTGGAGACCTCGGTGGACCGGGCGGCACTGCTCGCCAAGGCCATGAAGTCCGTGACCGTCGAGGCGGGCGCGGAGGTGTCGGTCGCGGTGCTCGACGTGGACTCCGGCGAGAGCGCCTCCTACGGTGACGGCACGTTCGACACCGCCAGCATCGTCAAGGTCGACATCCTGGCCGCGCTGCTGCTCCAGGCGCAGGACGCCGGCCGGCATCTGACGGCGCAGGAGAAGGCGTACGCCACCGCGATGATCGAGAACAGCGACAACACGTCCGCGTCCGCGCTGTGGAAGTCGATCGGGCAGGCCGACGGCCTCGGGACTGCGAACAAGCGCTTCGGGCTGACCGCCACCGAGGGCGGCACCGGCATGCTGTGGGGGCTGACCCAGACCGACGCGGCCGATCAACTCGCGCTGCTGCAGCAGGTGTTCGGTGACGACTCGGAGCTGAGCGAGACCTCACGGGCGTATCTGCAGGGACTCATGGGCAGGATCGAGGCCGATCAGCACTGGGGTGTCTCGGCGGCGGCCGACGGCTCCGCGTGGGCGCTGAAGAACGGCTGGCTGGCGCGCAGCACGACCGGGCTGTGGGACATCAACAGCATCGGCCGGGTCACGGCCGACGGGCACGACTACCTGGTGGCGACACTCTCGAACGGCAACTCGACCCAGGCGAAGGGGATTTCACTGGTCGAGGCAGCGGCTAAGGCGGCGGTGTCGGCGTTCTCCGACAGTGCGGACAGCGCGGAAAGCACCGACTGAAGAGGCGTGGGTGTTTCCCGGGCTCAGCGGCCCGAGGTCCGGCGGCCGCGCCACAGCACCACCGCGGCGGCCAGCAGCACCGCGCCGAGGCCGCCGGCGAGCGGGCCGGCCCAGCCGGACGATCCGTCGTCCTTCTGGGGGACGCTCGGGCCCGAGCCGAAGTACCTCCGGCTGTACGCGGCCGCGTGCAGGCTGTCCGGCTTGAGCCGGGCTGCGGCCTTGATGGCGGCGGCGGGGTCGATGAAACCGTAGCCGCGCGCGTCGTCACGGCCGCCGCTCGGTGCGTTGCGGGCCGTGTCCTCCAGGAGCTGCTTGATCTGGGCGGGGCTCAGGCCCGGGTGGGCGGCCTTGACGAGGGCGACCGCGCCGGAGACGAAGGCGGACGCGGCGCTCGTGCCCCAGCCCTCGTAGTACTTGTCGTCGGGGTCGGCGATCACGACGCCGACGCCCGGGGCGCTGACGGTGGCGTACCAGCGGCGGGTGGAGAACGATGCCTTGGTGCCGTTCTCGTCGACTGCGGTGGCGGCGATCACGCCCGGGTAGGCCGCCGGGTAGGAGATGTGGTCGCCCTTCTCGCCGCCGTTGCCGGCCGAGGCGACGACGACGGCGCCCTTCTTCAGGGCGTACTGGACCGCTTCGTCCTCGGCGGGCTCGGGGTGTGCGGACTTGGAGTCGTCGCCGAGGGAGAGGTTGATGACGTCGGCGCCGTGGTCGGTGGCCCAGCGGATGCCCTCGGCGAGGGCGTTGCCGCGGGTGTTTCGTGCCTTCGTACGGCTGGTGTCGCCGTCTTCGAGGATGACGCGGACGGGGAGGATCTTGGCCTCGGGGGCGATTCCCATGACCCCGTCGGCGTTGCCGTAGCCGTGTCCGTGGCCGGCGATGATCCCCGCCATGGCGGTGCCGTGCCGGGCCCATGCGCGGTCGCCGCGGGAGGCGCCGAAGCCGACCATGTCGGTGCCGGTGAGCACGTTGCCGGCGAGGTCGGGGTGTTCGGCGTCCACGCCCGTGTCGAGCACGGCGACGGTGATGCCCGCGCCCTTCGTCGTACGCCAGGCCTGCTGGGTGTGCATCGCGTCCAGGGCCCACTGCTGGGCGCGTATCTCGTCGGCGTGGGCCGCGGTGCACGGCACCAGGGCCAGGGAGGCGGCCAGCAGCATGCCGAGCACTCCCGATCTGCGGGTCATGACGGCGTTCACGACGGCTTCCCCGTGGCCGAGACGATGGTCTTGCGGAAGCCTCGCTCGACGCGGTCGGCAAGGCCCTGCGCCTCCTGGCCGAGGCCGGCCTGCGCCGGGGCCGTGGTCGCGCCGGACTGCATGGCGTCCGCGGCGGGCTGCGGGGCGGTGACGGCGCGGCCGTCGGCGAAGCCGGAGACGGCGTAGACGACGACGGGGGCGTCGGTGAGGACCGACACCGTCCAGGAGCCGCGCTGGGTGTCGCCGAAGTCCGCGGCGACGGTGCCTTTCGCGGCGTACGGGCGGGGCATGAGGTCGGTCCGCCGGTCGAGGCCCTCCGCCTTGAACCTGGTCTTCAGCGAGGTCATGGCCGCGGCGTCGGCCTTGGTGAACAGCAGGCCCACGGTGGTGACATGACTGCGGGTCGCGTCCGTGTAGGTGGCGCGCAGCAGCCGCAGGCAGCCGACCGGGGCCAGCGCCTTGCGCAGCAGCGGGTCGAAGGCGTCCTGGCAGCCGCTGTCGGGCGCGACGGCGATACGGGTCCAGGTGCGGTCGGCGCCGCCGGGGCCCGCGCCGTCGCCCTGGACGGTGGGCGGGAAGAGCTGGTCCACGGGCACGCTGTGCCACAGCTCCCCAGCCGCCGCGAACGCGCCCCGTGAACCGGGTTCGTCCGTGCCGTCCCCGGTCAGCCAACTCCCGGTAGCCGCACCGCCGATGAGCCCGAGTCCCAGCACGATGCAGGCCGCGGCGGCCGCGACGCGCGCTCGGTTGCGGGTGGGGCGCGGATCGACGGTCTCGCTGTCGTGCGGCTCTGTGTAGGGCTCGGCGAACGACACGAAGGGGCGCCCGGCGCCGAGGGATTCCGCCGGAGGCTCGGGACGGAGGGGGCGCAGCCGTGCGGTGGTCTCGGTGCGGGTCTCCTCGAGGCCGGCGGCGGGCCGCGTCGCCGGGTCGGTCCAGGACTCCGCGGGGGGCGCGTCCGGGAACCGCGCCGACGCCGCGGGCGGGGGCGGGGGCGGGGGCGGCGTCGAGCCGGGGAGCGGTTCGGGATGTCGCGGAGCACTGTCCGAGAGGCGGAACGGCCGCGAAACCCGGGCCGCGGTGCCTTGCTGCGCACGGTCGCCGGTGGCCCCGTCGGAGCGGGGCGGCGCCGACGCGTCGCCCACGGAGGGGCTCCGCTCCGGCCGGGGCGGAGTCGGGACACGGCGCTCGCGCACGCTCCCGAACGGCCGCCTCTCACCTCCGGCCGACGCAGGGGTGTCGGGCGGCGGAGGCGTCGACGAACGCGGCGTGGGTGGTGTGGTGGGCCGCGGGGGTGTGGCCGCGCCGGGCCGGGAAGAGGAACCGGAGGACGCCCCGGAGCCGTACGGCCGCGGCTGCGCCTGGCCGGACGCCGTGAAGGACCCCGGCGGCACGGCCGGGCCCGACGACGCAGAGGAACCCGACGGCGCGCCCTCACCGGACCGGGACGACATCCCCTCACGGGGCCGCGAGAGCGTTCCTTCGCCGGGCCGGGAAGAGGATCCGGAGGACACCCCGGAGCCATACGGCCTCGACGGGGTCGGTCCGGGCTGCGCCTTGCCGGGCGGCGTCGCAGCCGGGCCGGGTGTCGGCTCGGCGTCCGGCGGCGGGGGCGTGCCCGGTGGCGTCGGCGGAGCGGGCGGGGCCGGTGGGCGTGGGGGAATGGAGGCGCGGCGCGCTTCCGTGCTCATGCTCCCCCCCGTTTCCTCGTACCCGGGCAACCGGCCCGCCTACGGAGCTGGTCCGGGCCGCTTCACATCGGTCACATCTGTCGTGCTGTCCGTACGCCGTGCTGTGCTGCGCTGCCTGTACGTCTGCCTGTTGTGCTGTCCTGCCCGCAGGGGAAACCGTCCCTCGGCTCGCCCGTCACGGGCACGCATACCCGCGGTGGCGGACCGTCACCCCGGGCGCGGCCCGTCGGGGCAAGGTCGTCCCTCCCTGCGTGCGCGTCACTCTACGGGTTGTCCCTGTGCCGGAGGGAACCAGTCCGCAGGCCCGCGGCATCTGCCCGGATCGTCCCCCTACCCTGCGGTAATCCTGTCTGGCAGGCTTCGGTCATGACTGCCCGCGCCGCAGACCGGGCCCGCTACGACCGGGCCACCGCTCACCTCGACGCCCCCGTCGCGATCGTGGACCTGGAGGCGTTCGACGCCAACGCCGACGATCTCGTCCGCAGGGCTGGCGGCAAGCCGATCCGTGTCGCCAGCAAATCCGTGCGCTGCCGCACCCTCCTCGAACGCGTCCTGGCCCGGCCGGGCTTCGCGGGGATCATGTCCTTCACCCTCGCCGAGTCGATCTGGCTGGCGCGCTCCGGCTTCGACGACATCCTGCTGGCCTACCCCTCCGCGGACCGGCAGAGCTTCGCCGAGCTGGCCTCGGACCCGAAGCTCGCCGCCGCGGTGACCGTGATGGTCGACGACCCGGCCCAGCTCCGCTTCATCGACGAGGCACGACAGGGCGGGACCGAAGTCGTCCGCGTCTGCCTGGAGTTGGACACCTCGCTCAAGCTGCTCGGCGGACGCGTGCGCGTCGGAGCCCTGCGCTCCCCGCTCTACTCCCCCGCCCAAGTCGCCGACATGGCCCGCGCCGTGGTCCGGCGGCCGGGGTTCCGGCTCGTGGGGATCATGGCGTACGAGGGGCACATCGCGGGGGTCGGCGACGCGGTCGCCGGGCGGCCGCTGCGTTCGCGTGCCATCCGGTTGATGCAGGCCACGGCGCGCAGGGAACTCGCCCAGCGGCGTGCCGAAGTGGTCAGCGCCGTGCGGGCGGTGGAGCCCGGTCTGGAGTACGTCAACGGGGGCGGAACCGGCAGTGTGCAGCACACCGCCGCCGAGGACGCGGTCACGGAGATCGCGGCCGGATCGGGGCTGTACGTCCCCCGGCTCTTCGACAACTACACCTCGTTCAGCGGCCGTCCGGCCGCGCTGTTCGCCCAGCCGGTCGTCCGCAGGCCGGGCGTCGGCATCGTGACGGTGCTCGGCGGCGGCTACCCGGCCTCCGGCGCCCCCGGCGCCGACCGGCTGCCCGTCCCGTACCTCCCGGAAGGGCTGAAGTACGACCCCCAGGAAGGCCCCGGCGAGGTGCAGACGCCACTGCTGGGCTCCCCCGCCGACGATCTGCTCATCGGCGACAAGGTGTGGTTCCGGCACGCCAAGGCGGGCGAGCTGTGCGAGCGGTTCGACACGCTGCACCTGGTGGAGGGCGACACGGTGACGGCGACCGTACCGACGTACCGCGGAGAGGGGCACACGTTCCTCTAGGGCAGGCCGGGCGGCGTCACTTCGACGGGTCGATGCTGCTGCCCACGCCTCCCGTGTCCGAGCCCGCGTCGCCGACCGGCCGGATCCCCTCGGTGATCCTGTCCATGTCGGCGACCGGTGGCCCGTCCTCGCCCGCGTCGAAGGCGAAGCGGACTATGACGAGCGACTCGGTGCCGGTGCTCGCCGGGAACGCCAGCGACTCGACGTAACCCCCGGGCCCCGCGCCGGTCCTGACCCGCCAGCGCACGAAGTACCCGGCGCGCCCGGCGACCGCGACGGAGCCCGCCTTCACCTGCTGGTGGGAGTCCATGCCGTCGTAGGGGCGGCCGCCGATGGTGTCGCGGTCGTACGCGTCCTTCGCGGCGTCCTCGATGTCCTTCTCGGCGAGGACGCGGGGAGACTTCTCGTCGGTCGACGTGGCCGTGCGCGAGATGACCCTGCCGTGCCAGCACAGGCCGGACCCGCCCGGGCAGTCGTACGAGTCCGGGGTGGTCAGCACGACGTCGTCCTCGGCGACGTACTTGGGCTTGGCCCAGCCGTCGATCAACGGGAGTGTGATGCCGTTGAGTTGGTCCACGACGACGGTGGGGTCCTCGTCCGCCGACGGGGACGCCTCGGTGACGGACTCCGTGGGCGCCGGGGAGGACGCGGCCGACGTGTCCGGTGTGGTCTTCGCCTGCGCGTCACCGCCGCCGTCCCTGCCGAGGACGACGGCGCCCGTGACGATGGAGGCGACCAGGACGGCACCCGCGGCAGTAAGGGCCACGGCCTTGGCGCGGCCGCCGCCACCGTCGCCGGCGGGCCCCGGTTGCATCGGAGGCGGTGGGGGCACATCGGCGGCGGCCTCGGGCTGGCGCCGGTGATCGGTCCACGCGGTCCCGTCCCACCAGCGCTCGACAAGGGGGTACGACGGGTCGCGGTACCAGCCGGGCGGAGGTGTCATGCTCATCCCGGCACTCTAGGACGTGCCCCGAAGGTCGGTACACGGTGTCCTGGTGGTCGGGCACGACCGGGCGGTGCCGCGGCCGCCCGGAAGGCGGCCGCGACCATGGTCCACGAGAACGTGTCGGCGCTACATCGGTGTGACGTACGCGCCCGAGATGCCGCCGTCCACCAGGAAGTCGGTGGCGTTAACGAACGAGGAGTCGTCGCTGGCCAGGAACGCGACCGCGGCGGCGATCTCGTCGGCCTCCGCGAACCGGCCGACCGGGATGTGCACGAGCCGGCGCGCGGCCCGCTCCGGGTCCTTGGCGAACAGTTCCTGCAGGAGCGGGGTGTTGACCGGCCCCGGGCACAGGGCGTTGACCCGGATGCCCTCGCGGGCGAACTGGACGCCCAGCTCGCGGGACATCGCCAGTACTCCGCCCTTGGAGGCCGTGTAGGAGATCTGCGAGGTCGCCGCGCCCATCCGGGCCACGAACGACGCCGTGTTGATGATCGAGCCCTTGCCCTGCCGCCGCATATAGGGGATGGCGGCCTTGCAGCACAGGAAGACGGAGGTGAGGTTGACCTCCTGGACGCGCTTCCAGGCGTCCAGACCGGTCTCCAGGATGGAGTCGTCGTCGGGGGGCGAGATGCCCGCGTTGTTGAAGGCGATGTCGACCGAGCCGTAGGTGTCGTAGGCGGTCTTGAAGAGCGCCTCGACCTGCTCGGGGTCGGTGACGTCGACCTTCACGAAGATCCCGCCGGTCTCCTCGGCGGCCGCCTTGCCGCGGGTCTCGTCGACGTCGCCGCAGACGACGTGGGCGCCCTCGGAGGCGAGCCGGCGCGCGGTGGCGAGGCCGATGCCGCTGCCGGCGCCGGTGATGACGGCGGTGCGGCCGACGAGGCGGCGGCAGATGGTCTCTGAGGTCTGTGAGGTCACAGTGCGGGGCCCTCCGTGCTGATGAAGACGTTCTTGGTTTCGGTGAAGGCGGCGAGGGCGTCGGGGCCGAGTTCACGGCCGAGGCCCGACTGCTTGAAGCCGCCGAAGGGGGTCCAGTAGCGGACGCTGGAGTGGGAGTTGACCGACAGGTTGCCCGCGCGGACGGCGCCCGAGACGCGAAGGGCGCGGCCGACGTCGCGGGTCCAGATGGAACCGGAGAGGCCGTACTCGGTGGCGTTGGCGAGCCGGATCGCGTCGGCCTCGTCCTCGAAGGGGAGGACGACGGCGACCGGCCCGAAGACCTCCTCGACGGCCACGCGCGCGTGGGGCTCGATTCCGGTCAGGACGGTGGGCGGGAACCAGAAGCCGGGGCCTTCGGGGGCCTTGCCGCGGATGGCGGGGAGGTCGTCGGGGACGTAGGAGCGGACCCGCTCCAGTTGCGGGCGGGAGATCAGCGGGCCCATCGCGGTCCGCTCGTCGGCCGGGTCGCCCACGACGACGGACTCGACGGCCGGGGCGAGGAGTTCGAGGAAGCGGTCGTACACCGGACGCTGGACGAGGATGCGGGTGCGGGCGCAGCAGTCCTGGCCCGAGTTGTCGAGGAAGGACATCGGCGCGGCCGCGGCGGCTGCCTCGATGTCGGCGTCGGCGAAGACGATGTTGGGACTCTTGCCGCCGAGTTCGAGGGTGACGGGCTTGAGGAGCGCCGATCCCTTTGCCAACACCTGTTTGCCCACGGCCGTTGATCCGGTGAAGACGATCTTCGCGACGCCAGGGTGCTCGACCAGCGCGTTGCCCGCGACGGGCCCGGCGCCCGGCAGCACCTGGAAGAGGTGCTCGGGAAGCCCCGCCTCCAGGGCGAGTTCGGCGAGCCTCAGTGCCGTCAGCGGTGTCGTCTCCGCGGGCTTGAGGATCACCGCGTTGCCCGCCGCGAGCGCGGGCGCGGTCCCCCAGGCGGCGATCGGCATCGGGAAGTTCCAGGGCGCGATGACGCCGACGACGCCCAGCGGTTCGAGGATCGTCACGTCGAGACCGCCGGGGACCGGGATCTGGCGGCCGGTCAGCCGCTCCACTCCCCCGGCCGCGTAGTCGAGGAGATCGCGGACGTTGCCCGCCTCCCAGCGGGCGTTGCCGATGACATGACCGGCCTCGCGGACCTCCAGCCCGGCGAGTTCCTCCAGGTGCTCGTCGACGACGACGGCGAAGCGGCGCAGCAGCCGGGCGCGGTCGCCCGGCGCCAGCGCGGCCCATCCGGTCTGCGCCTTCGCGGCCCGTACGACGGCGGCGTCGACGTCCTCGGGGGTCGCGGCCGGGACGGTGGCGACGACTTCCTCGGTCGCCGGGTTGAGAACCTGGAGCTCGTGCTCGTACGACAAGAAAGGACCTTTCACAGACGTGCGGATCACAGGCGTTCGAAGGAGCGGCGCAGCTCCCAGTCGGTCACCGCGGCGTCGAACGCGCCGAGTTCGACGCGCGCCATGTTGAGGTAGTGCGCGACCACCTCGTCACCGAAGGCGGCCTTGGCGATGCGGCTGTTCTCCCAGAGCTCGGCGGCCTCGCGCAGAGTGGTGGGCACGTGCTCGTACTCGCCGGTGTACGCGTTCCCGGCGCAGGCCTCGGGGAGCTCCAGCTTCTGCTCGATGCCGTACAGACCGGCCGCGACGAGCCCCGCGACGGCGAGGTGCGGGTTGACGTCGCCGCCCGGCAGCCGGTTCTCGAACCGCATCGAGCGCCCATGGCCCACCACCCGCAGCGCGCAGGTGCGGTTGTCGTATCCCCAGGCGACGGCGGTCGGGGCGAAGGAGCCCGGCTGGAAGCGCTTGTAGGAGTTGATGTTGGGCGCGTAGAGGAGCGAGAAGTCGCGGAGGGCGGCGAGCTGTCCGGCGAGGAAGTGCCGCATGACGTCCGACATGCCGCCGGGCCCGTCACCGGCCATGACGTTGGTGCCGTTCCCGTCCGCGAGGGAGAGGTGGATGTGGCAGGAGTTGCCCTCGCGCTCGTTGTACTTCGCCATGAAGGTGAGCGAGACGCCCTCCTGCGAGGCGATCTCCTTGGCGCCGGTCTTGTAGACGGCGTGCTGGTCGCAGGTGCGCAGCGCCTCGGTGTACTTGAAGGCGATCTCGTGCTGGCCGGGGTTGCACTCGCCCTTGGCGGACTCGACGACCAGACCCGCGGCCTCCATCTCGTTCCTGATCCGGCGCAGCAGCGGCTCGATCCGGCCCGTACCGAGCACCGAGTAGTCGATGTTGTACTGGTTGGCCGGGGTGAGCCCCTGGTAGCCGGCGTCCCAGGCCTGCTCGTAGGTGTCCTTGAAGACGATGAACTCGAGCTCGGTGCCGACCTGTGCGGTGAAGCCGTGCTCGGCGAGGCGGTCGAGCTGGCGGCGCAGGATCTGCCGGGGCGCGGCCACCACGGGCGATCCGTCGTTCCACGCGAGGTCGGCGATGAGCAGGGCCGTACCCTCGTTCCAGGGCACCCGGCGCAGTGTGCTCAGATCGGGGCGCATGGCGAAGTCGCCGTAGCCCCGTTCCCACGAGGACATCGCATAGCCGTCGACGGTGTTCATGTCCGTGTCGACGGCGAGGAGGTAGTTGCATCCCTCCGTGCCGTGCTCCAGGACGTCTTCGAGGAAGAATCGGGCGGCGAACCGCTTGCCCTGGAGTCGCCCCTGCATGTCGGGGAACGCCAGGACGACCGTGTCGATCTCGCCGCCCGCGACGAGGGCGTGCAGCTCCTCGACGGTGAGCGGGGGTGTGCGGTCTGCCACGGGAAGGGCCTCCTTCGGTCAGCCGGAAGCTATAAGGTATGTCTGCGAACCATTGCTTGGGAAGGGGGCACGGCCAGATGTCGCTGACGGATCCAGAGGGGTCGCACGACGAGCTGACTCCGGTCCTGCGGCCGGTGCGGGCGGGCAACGGCTTCGAGGAGGCGCTGGAGCAGATCCTCCAGGTGGTCCGGCTCGGCCTGGTCGCCGGCGGCGAACGGCTGCCCGCCGAGCGGGAGCTGGCGGAGCGGCTCGGCATCAGCCGGGTCACGCTGCGCGAGGTGCTGAAGGTGCTCCAGGACCAGGGCCTGGTCGAGTCGCGGCGCGGCCGGTACGGCGGGACGTTCGTTCGGGTGCGGACCGACGCCCCCGGCGAGGACGAGCTGCGCCGCCGTGTCACCGCCGTCGACATCGAGGACGTACTGCGCTTCCGCGAGGTGCTGGAGGTGGGCGCGGCCGGCCTGTGCGCCACCCACGGGCTCACCGACGACCAGGCCGACCGGCTGCGCGAGGCGCTCGCCCGCACCCACGACGCACCGCTCGCCGACTACCGCCGCCTGGACACGATGCTCCACCTCACCCTCGCGGAACTGTGCGGGTCCCCCTCCGTCACGGCCCAGTACGCGGCCGTACGCGCCACGGTCAACGACCTCCTCGACTGCATCCCCCTGCTGGTGCGCAACCTTGAGCACTCGCAGCGCCAGCACATCGCCCTCGTCGAGGCGGTGCTGGACGGGGACGCCGACGGCGCACGCGAGATGATGCGCGAGCACTGCGCGGGTACGGCGGCCCTGCTGCGCGGATTCCTGGCATAGCCGCGCGAGGGCTCCCCTCAAAGGTTTTAATGTGACCCATTAAATGGGACCATGCGGATACGACCCAGGGGATACGAGGAGGCCAGCGTGGGCAGACCGCTGATCGGCGTGAGTACGTATCTGGAGTCCGGGGCTCGCTGGGGTGTGTGGGAGCTGGAGGCCGCACTGCTGCCGGCCGGCTATCCGCGGCTCGTCCAGCGGGCGGGCGGCCTCGCCGCGATGCTCCCACCCGACGATCCGTCGCAGGCCGCCTCTACGGTGGACCGGCTCGACGGGCTGGTGATCGCGGGCGGCCCCGATGTCGACCCGGCCCGCTACGACGCCGAGCGCTCCCCGCGCACCGGGCCGCCCGCCCTCGCCCGTGACGCCTGGGAACTCGCCCTCATCGAGGCGGCGTTGGCCTCCGCGACCCCGCTCCTCGGCATCTGCCGCGGCATGCAGCTGCTGAACGTGGCGCTCGGCGGCACGCTGGTCCAGCACATCGACGGTCATGTGAAGGACATCGGTGTCTTCGGCCACCACGACGTGACGCCCGTCCCCGGAACGCGCTACGCCGACGCCGTACCCGAGCCCACCTCCGTCCCCACCTACCACCACCAGGCGGCGGAGCGTCTCGGCGCGGGCCTGCTGCCCTCGGCGCACGCGGCGGACGGCACGGTGGAGGCGATCGAACTCCCCGGCTCCGCCTGGGTGCTGGGCGTCCAGTGGCACCCGGAGATGGGCGAGGACCTCCGGGTCATGCAGGCGTTGGTCCGAGCCGCCGCCCCAGCCTCGTCCTGAGCCACTCCAGGGCGGCGTCGCCCTGGGCGCGCTGGAAAGGGCGCAGGGTCGGCAGTCCCGGGGGCGCGGGCTGCCGGGACTGCCTGACGAAGTACCCGGCGAGGGCCGCCAATGTGGCTGTCACACCCTCAGGGTCGGCGTCCCGCCCCAACGGGTGGGCGGCGAACACCTCTTCGGGATCCGGGCCGCCCTGCGCGCGCACGCAGGGGAGCATCACCAGCAGGTCGAACCAGGGCGCGGCCCGCACGGCGTGCGGCCAGTCGACGAACACCACACGGCCGTCCCGGGTGAGCAGCAGGTTGTCCGCCCGCAGGTCGGCGTGGGCGAGGGTGTCGCCGCTCGCGAAGTCGGCCCAAGGGGAGGCCAGTTCGGCCAGCTCATGGAGATGATCGGCGACCCGGGGATCAAGGTCCTCCCCGCCACCGCCCGCGTCGACGAGCCGCTGCCAGCCGGCGAAGTCGTCCGCGAGGGCTTCCGCGACGGGCGGGGCGGCCACCGGTGACGGGGTGAGCGCGCGTCCGAGTCCCTCCACCGCGTCGAGCACGCGCCCCAACTCGTCCGCCCGCCACGGGACATGGGGCTGCCGTCCGTCGACGTCCTCGAAGACGAGGGCGACCCAGGTGCCGTCGTCGTACGAGCCGAGGAGACGGGGGGCGGGGACGGCTGCCGGCAGCGCGGCGGCGATCTCGGCCTCCGTGCGGTGTATCGCCGGACTCACGGGGTTCGCCTCGGCGCTCACCGCCTTCACGAAGGCCCGGCCGCCTGTCGTCGTCCGCACCCTTGCCGCGACGCCGGGCGAGAACCCGCCCACCTGCGTCGCAGCCTCCGCGACCGGCGCGCCGAGCAACTCCTCGACGGCGCCGCGCACCGCCTCGGGGAGGGCTTCCCACGGCGTACGGACGCCGGCGGCCGGCGGGGCTGATGCGCTCATGTCCCGCATCCTGCGGGTCGAACGCGGCCCACCGCCACCGGGTTTCCTGCCCCCGGCAGTGGTCTCCGGCCACCGGGGGTGGGTGGGCAAACCCCGGGTGCCCCCTTCTTCTTTGGCACCCGGGGTTGGTGCTGGGCGGGGGTGGGTCACGCAACTCGGCGCTTACGAGGTGCCGCCGCGCCCACCCGTGCCGCCCCTGGCGGCACGATCGCCCGCAGAAACGCGGCTTCGCCGGCCCCCCGGCGCCACGTGCACCCGCGCCGCACGGATGCACGCCGCTACCCCCGGGTCAGGCTCAACAAGTCGCGCGCCGGCCCCGTAGGCCGGTGCCCCGTTGGCCAGACGGCGCGGAGGGCCCGGCGGAGGTGGGTGTCGGAGAGGGGGATGTTGACCAGGCGGTGGGCGGAGAGTTCCTCTCCGAGAGCCAGCTCGCTCAGGACGGCAGGACCCGCGCCACTGGCCGCAGAGGCCTTGACCGCCGTAGTCGACGAAAGCTCGATGAGCGGCCGTGCCAGACCCCCCAGGGCCGCCTCCAGCACCTGACGCGTACCCGACCCCTCCTCCCGCAGAATCAACGGCGTCGCCGCCAACTCCGCCGCGGCCAACGGCTTGCGGCGCCGCGCCCAGGGATGCCCCGGCGCCGTCACCACGATCAGCCGGTCGTGCGCGACGACCGCGGAGTCCAGCCCCGCCGGCACCGACAGGCCCTCCACGAACCCGAGATCCGCCTCACCGGCGAGCAGTCGCTCGGCGACGGCGGCGGAGTTGCCCGCGAGGAGCGACACGGCCGTGTCGGGCCGCTGCGCGCGCAGCGCGATCAGCCACCCCGGCAGCAGGTACTCCGCGATCGTCATGCTCGCAGCGACCCGCAGCCGCGAGTCCCGCCGGTCCCGCAGCGCCTGCGCCCCCACGTCGAACGCCTCGGCCGCCTCCACGACCCGCCGCGCCCAGTCCGTGACCAGAACGCCCGCGTCCGTGAGCCGAGAGCCGCGCGGGGAACGGTCGACGAGGGCGACGCCGAGCTGCCGTTCCATCGAGCGGATCCGGCTGCTGGCCGCCGGCTGGGTGATACCCGTTTCCCGGGCCGCCCGTCCCAGGCTCCCCAGCCGTGCCACCGCGAGCAACAGCTCCAGCGCACCCAGATCCGGCACCCGGTGCGCGAGCCCGCCCGCCTCCTCGGCCCTGCTACTCACGAACAGCTCCCCGTCCCTGCTCAGCCCAGCGATCAGCCCAGCCCATAAACCCAGCTTATGCCCCCATAGCGCCGCGCTCCCTGGTGGGCAGCCCGCCCCGCCGGGACGGTGGATGCATGGTCACCGCAGCCCAGCCCCTCCCCCTCCCCGCAACCCGCCCGCACCCCCGGCAGCCCCGACAGCCCCGCGCCACCTCCGTCCGGCACCTCGGCCCGAACTGGTACGCCCCGGTGATGGGCACCGCGATCGTGGCCACGGCGGGAGCGGGTCTTGCCGGCGGCGTCCCCGGCGGCCTCCCCGGCGGTGTCCCGGGCCTGCGCACGGCCTGCACCACCGTCTGGGCCCTGTCCCTGGCCATGCTCCTCGCCGTCCTCATCGCCCGGACCCTGCACTGGATCCACCACCGCGACCAGGCCCGCGCCCACCTCCTCGACCCGTCGATGGCACCCTTCTACGGCTGCCTCTCCATGGCCCTGCTGGCAGTCGGCGGCGGCGCGATGACCCTGGGCCGGGACTGGATCGGCGTCCCGGCCGCGGTCACCCTCGACACCGTGCTGTTCGGCACCGGGACGGCCATCGGGCTGGTCGCCGCGGTGGCCGTGCCGTACCTGATGGTCGTCCGGCACCGGATCGAGCCCGGCCGGGCGACCCCGGTCTGGCTGCTGCCGCTCGTCGCCCCGATGGTCTCCGCCGCCCTGGGCCCGCTGCTCGTACCGCACCTCCCGGCCGGACAGCCGCGGGAGACCCTGCTGCTCGCCTGTCTCGCGATGTTCGGCATGAGCATCGTCGCGGTCCTCGTGGTGCTCCCGATGATCGTCGCCCGGCTCATCACCGAAGGCCCGCTCCCACTGGCGCTCACCCCGGCGCTGTTCCTGGTCCTTGGCCCGCTCGGCCAGTCCACCACGGCGGCCGGCATGTTCGCGGACGTCGCCCCCGGCGTCGTACCGGCCCCGTACGCCCGGGGATTGGGCGTCCTCGCCGTCCTGTACGGCGTCCCCGTCATGGGGTTCGCCCTGCTCTGGCTGGCGCTGGCCGTCGCGATGACGCTGCGGGCGCGCCGCCGGGGCATGGGTTTCGCGATGACCTGGTGGGCGTTCACCTTCCCGGTGGGGACCTGCGTGAGCGGCGCCGCGGGGCTGGCCCGGCACACGGGAGTCGCGGCCTTCGGCGGGCTCGCGGTCGCGCTGTACGTACTGTTGCTGGCCGCCTGGTCGGTGGCGGCCGTCCGCACGGCCCGCGGACTGGTCAGCGGCGAGCTGCTCGCAGCGCCGCGCCGATGACCCGCGGGGCGTCCCCCAACGAGGGCCCGTACCAGGTGAGACGGCGTCCGTCGACGAGCGCGCAGGGCACGCCCTCGAACGCCTCGGGCCCGTCGTCGGCGGTGAAACGGTAGGGCTCGTCGGGCAGCACGACGAGGTCCGGGGCCGCGGCCCGCAGCTCCTCGACCGGAATCCGCGGATAGCGGTCGGCGTGCCGCGCGTACACGTTGTCCACGCCCAGCCGGGCCAGCACGTCACCGGCGAAGGTGTCCCGGCCGAGGACCATCCAGGGCCGACGCCAGATCGGCACGACGGCGGTCCTGCGGAGCTCGGGGACCGGCAGCCGCGCCCACGCCTGCTCCGCCTCGTCCAGCCACCGCGGCCGGGCGCCGGCCCCGCACACGCGCAGCACCCGCGCCAGCTCCCGGAAGGCCTCCGGCACGTCGCGCACCTCGGTGACGAGCACCTCGATGCCGGCCGCGCGCAGGGCCCCGAGGTCGGGCTCGCGGTTCTCCTCCTCGTTGGCGACGACCAGATCGGGGGCGAGCCGCACGATCCGGTCGACGTCGGGGTTCTTGGTGCCGCCGATCCGTACGACGTCGAGGTCCACCGGATGGCTGCACCAGTCGGTCGCACCGACCAGGGCGCCCGGCAGCGTCACGGCCACGGCCTCCGTCAGCGAGGGCACGAGCGAGACGACCCGCGGACCGGTACCGGGCAAGGGTCAGCGCCTGCCGAAGGCGTGCTGGTCCTCGACGGCGTCGATGTGGTCGGCGACCTCCACCACGACCACGCGGGTGTCCGGAACGGTCGCCCGCCAGCGGTGGCGCACTCCGCCGGTCAGGTACATCGTGTCGCCGCGCCCCAGCCGGTGGGCGCGGCCCTCCGCCTCGACCTCCACGGCACCGTCGGCGACGTACATCAACTTGTCGTTGCGGTGCTGGAGTTCGCGGCTCTCTTCGTGGTCGCCGGTGAACTCCGTGGCGTGCAGCTGATGGTGACCGCGCACCAGGGGGCGCACCCTGGCGTCGGAAGCGGTGTGCGGCATGCACTCGGTGGCGTCGGCGCGTACGACGTCGACGCTGCACGCGGGGTCGGCGGCGGCCAGCAGTTCGACGGCGGTGGTGCCGAGCGCGTCCGCGACCCTCTCCAGGGAGCGCCGGCTGGGCCGGGCGCGTTCGTTCTCGACCTGGCTCAGGAAGGGGACCGACAGGCCGCTGCGTTCGGCCACGACGGCGAGGGTGAGCTCCAGTGCCCGGCGCCGCCGCCGGACGGCCGCGCCGACCCGAAGGGGCTGTTCTTTGTGGTCGCCCATCGCTCCGGCTCCCTCCTCTGTGTCGTCGGTCCACTGCCACGGCTCGCGTCCACCGGTGCCTCGAACGAGCACCCCGGTGAGTACTTCGGACGAGTACTCCTGATGAGTTCTCTGCACCCTACGCATGTTCGGCAAACCGTTTCATGCACCCGTCACATCGCCGTCATATCGAAGGAGTGCGAGGGTCACCATTCTCGCCAGTGGAGGAGTTGGCCGGATCGTGCCGTCGGGCAGGGCGACGCAGCGAGGGGTGGGGTTCAAGGCCCCGACGAGCAAACACCCACGAACACACCAGTCCATCTAACAAGTCACCAAACAAGGAAGGG
>NZ_JBEXDZ010000015.1:0-26300 GCF_040606085.1 Streptomyces sp. NPDC005485
TCCCAAATAACTATCGTCAACCCCATCTGGGGCTCTCCTGTGGTGTTTTTGGGCTCTGGGGGGGCCCCCACCGCCCCCCCCCCCCGCCGCTAGCGCTAGCGGCTCTTCCGGGCCTTGGGCCGGGCCGTCTGTGGGCCGTCCGAGAGTGGCCAACGCCGACAGACGACGACAGTTGCCAACAGCTCTCCCCCTGCTCAGAGGCGGTGCATCGGGTCCCACCCCAGGTGCCAAGCCCCGAAGGTGAGTTGAGGAACTCCAGAGCTTGGGCGCAGGATGACGGCCATGACCTCCAGCGCACGCCCCTTCCTCAACCGTCGGCTCGCCGAGTTCGGTACGACGATCTTCGCCGAGATGTCGGCCCTTGCCCTCAGCACGGGTGCGATCAACCTCGGCCAGGGCTTCCCCGACACGGACGGGCCCGAGGAGATCCGGGAGGCGGCGGTGCGCGCGCTCAGGGACGGCCGCGGCAACCAGTACCCGCCGGGCCCGGGCGTGCCCGAGCTGCGCACCGCGATCGCCGCGCACCAGCAGCGGCTGTACGCACTGTCGTACGACCCCGACACCGAGGTCCTCGTCACGGCGGGCGCCACCGAGGCCATCGCCGCGGCGCTGCTCGCCCTGGTCGAGCCCGGCGACGAGGTGATCGCCTTCGAGCCGTACTACGACTCGTACGCGGCGAGCATCGCGATGGCGGGCGGCACGCGGGTGCCGGTCACGCTGCGGCCGGACCATGCGTCCGCCTCGTTCCGGCTCGACCTCGACGAGCTGCGCGACGCCGTCACCGACCGCACCCGGCTGCTGCTCATCAACACCCCGCACAACCCGACCGGCACCGTGCTCACGCGCGAGGAGCTCGCCTTCATCGCCGAGCTGGCCGTCGAGCGCGACCTCCTCGTCGTGACGGACGAGGTGTACGAGCACCTCGTCTTCGACGACGCCGAGCACCTGCCGCTGGCCTGCTTCCCCGGCATGCGCGAGCGGACGGTGTCCATCGGGTCCGCGGGCAAGACCTACTCCTTCACCGGGTGGAAGGTCGGCTGGGTGACCGCCGCGCCCGGCCTGGTCTCGGCCGTCCGCTCGGCCAAGCAGTACCTGACGTACGTCGCCTCCGGGCCCTTCCAGTACGCCGTCGCCGAGGCGCTCGCGCTGCCGGACACCTACTTCGAGGCGTTCCGCGCGGACATGCGGGCCAAGCGGGACGTCCTCGCGGCCGGGCTCACCGAGGCGGGC
The DNA here is from genome assembly GCF_040606085.1 of Streptomyces sp. NPDC005485. Lineage (NCBI taxonomy): Bacteria > Bacillati > Actinomycetota > Actinomycetes > Kitasatosporales > Streptomycetaceae > Streptomyces > Streptomyces sp. NPDC005485. Next base: position 1,231 of record NZ_JBEXDZ010000015.1, read on the forward strand.
TTCGAGGTCTTCCGGCCGGCGGGCACGTACTTCATCACGACCGACATCCGCCCGCTCGGCGAGTCGGACGGCTTCGCCTTCTGCCGTTCGCTGCCGGAGCGCGCCGGGGTCGTCGCCATCCCGAACGCGGTCTTCTACGACCACCGGGAGGCAGGGGCCCCCTTCGTACGGTTCGCCTTCTGCAAGCAGACCGGGGTGCTGGAGGAGGCAGCGAAGCGGTTGAAGGCGGCCTGGTAGGCCGCCCTCTACCAGCTGCCTCCGTGCCGTTCACCGAGGCGCGCCGGGGTAGCGCGACACGTACTCGCACGGTCCCCCAAAGCTCGCAAATCACCCACGCGGGACGCACAGTTCGGGTGTGACTCGCGCCAGCACCATCCCAGCCCTCGCCACCAAGGAACCCGGCGCTGAGGGCTGTGCCCACCCGTCCCGCCCTGCGGAACGCCTGCCCACCGCAGCGGCACGGGCGACCTGCGCCGCCCTCGGCCTGTTCGCGGCGGCCCGGCTGCTCGGCCTGGCCGTGCTCGCCGGGACCGCCTGGGCCACCGGCCACCGCCCCCTCGCCCTGCTGGGGCGGTCCTGGGACTCGCTCTGGTACCTGGGGATCGCGACGCACGGCTACGGACGGACGCTGTACTTCCGGCCCACCGTCATCCACAGCGACCTGGCGTTCTTCCCGCTCTACCCGGCGCTCGTCCGCGCCGTCACCACGCTCACCCCGCTCGGCGGCGGCGCGGCGGGCCTGCTCGTCTCGTGGTGCGCGGCCGCGGCCGCCGCGTGCGGGATGTACGCGATCGGGGCCCGGCTGTACGGCCGCGCGGTCGGCACCACGCTCGTGCTGCTGTGGGGCCTGCTTCCGCACTCGGTCGTGCTCTCCATGGCGTACACCGAACCCGTGCTCACGGCCTGCGCGGCCTGGTCGCTGTACGCCGTGCTCAGCGAGCGGTGGCTGTGGGCGGGCACCCTGGCGGCGCTCGCGGGCCTGTCCCGGCCCAACGGCTTCGCGGTCGCGGCCGCGGTCCTCGCGGCGGCGGCCTACGAGGTCTGGAAGCGGCGCGGGCGAAAAGTTCCCCACAGCCTGTGGACAGGCGCCGCGCTCGCGCCGCTCGGCTGGGGCGGCTACGTGCTCTGGGTGGGGCGGCGCAAGGGCGATCCGCTCGGCGGGTACTTCACGGTGCAGCGGCTGTGGGGCTCGCGCTTCGACCTCGGACACGGATCGCTGCACTTCATCCGGCACCTGTTGCTGCACGGGGAGCGGTTCGTGTTCCCCATGACGATGCTGATCGTCGCGGCGGGCGTGCTGCTCTACGCGCTGCTCGTCGCGGACCGCGCCCCGCTGCCGCTGCTGGTCTACAGCGGCGTCCTGCTGCTCGTCGTACTCGGCGGCTCCGGGTTCTTCGAGTCCAAGCCGCGCTTCCTGCTGCCCGCGTTCCCGCTGCTGATCCCGCTGGCGCGGGCGCTGGTGCGGACGGCAAGAGCCCGGCCCTGGCACGCGACCTTGGTGGTCGGCGCCCTGGCCGGGCTCTCGTTCGCCTACGGGGCGTATCTGGTGGTCATCGCCCGCACGCCCCTGTGAGTCCGTGCGTCCCCGGACGACCTACTCGTCGTCCTCGGGCTTCTCGTCGGCCTCGTCGATCTCCTCGGTGAGGCCGAGCTGCTCCACGAGCCACTTGTCGAACTCGATCGCGGCCCGCACCCAGCTGACCGTCGAGGACACGAAGTGCTCCAGCGCGACGCCGGTGCCGATCAGCATCTGCGCCTCGCCGATCAGACGGACACTGCCGTCGTCGTGCGTGTGGCTGTAGACCTTGGGCCACAGCGTGCGGCGGTTCCAGTCGTCGATCGCCTCGAGAAGCGCGGGCTTCTCGTCGATCTCGTGCGGCCGGTCGTAGAACGTCCGCACCGAGAAGACCTGCTGGTCACCCTCGCCGCGGAACATGAAGTACGTACGGAACTGCTCCCACGGCGCCGCGAGGTCACCCTCGTCGTCGACGACATACTTCAGCTCCATCTGCTCCAGGAGCTGCTTCACAAGGTCCTGATCCGGGACGACGGGGCCCGCCGGTCCGCCGGGCTGCGGCTCGGGCTGGCCCCCGAAGTTCGGAATCGAGGACGGGTCGATGCTCACCGTGTTTTTCCCTTCGTACGGATTCCGCCATCCTCCCCCATGCGGGGCGGGGGGTGGCAACCCCAGGCGGTGCCTGTCCGCCGGGGGCTGACACGATCCGGTCACCGGGGCCGTACCCGGACCGGCATCGATCGGTGACCCGGCCGGGTCACCGAGCCGAAAAGATCACGGCATGCACATGCGGAGAGAAGTCCGATGGCTCCTGTGGGGCCTGTGGCTGGGGTGCCTGGCCTTCGCCGTCTGGTTCATCGTGGCCGTGATCGTCGTCCTCACCGACGACTCCCCCCCTCAACCAGCTGCAAAACCTCGGCCCCCTTCCCCGGTGATCCCCACCGGGCAAGGGGGCCGTACGGCATCTTTTACGTCGTCCGCGACGGCTACAGCGTCTTGCCCGTCGCCGGCCCCACGATCAGTCCCTCGCCGAAGGCGTCCACGCGGACCGTGTCGCCGTCCTTGACCTCGCCCGCGAGGATCTCCTTGGCCAGGCGGTCGCCGATGGCGGTCTGCACAAGGCGGCGCAGGGGGCGGGCACCGTACGCCGGGTCGTTGCCCTCGTCCGCGAGCCAGGCGAGGGCCGCGTCGGTGACCTCCAGGGTGAGCCGGCGCTCCGCGAGACGCCTCGCGAGGCGGTCGATCTGGAGCCTCGCGATGCGCTCCAGCTCCGCCTTGTCGAGAGCCGAGAAGACCACCAGGTCGTCGAGCCGGTTGAGGAACTCCGGCTTGAAGGAGCTCCGTACGACCTCCAGGACCTGCTGCTTCTTCTCCTCCTCGGTGGTCAGCGGCTCGACGAGGAACTGGCTGCCCAGGTTCGAGGTGAGGACCAGGATGACGTTGCGGAAGTCGACCGTGCGACCCTGACCGTCCGTCAGGCGGCCGTCGTCCAGCACCTGCAGGAGGACGTCGAAGACCTCCGGGTGCGCCTTCTCGACCTCGTCGAGCAGGATCACGCTGTACGGGCGGCGGCGTACGGCCTCGGTGAGCTGGCCGCCCTCCTCGTACCCGACGTATCCGGGCGGCGCGCCCACGAGCCGCGCGACGCTGTGCTTCTCGCCGTACTCCGACATGTCGATGCGGACCATCGCCCGCTCGTCGTCGAAGAGGAAGTCGGCCAGCGCCTTGGCGAGTTCGGTCTTTCCGACGCCCGTCGGGCCGAGGAAGAGGAAGGAGCCGGTGGGGCGGTCCGGGTCGGCGATCCCGGCCCGTGAGCGGCGTACGGCGTCCGACACGGCCTGTACGGCCTCGAACTGGCCGATGAGCCGCTTGCCGAGCTCCTCCTCCATGCGCAGCAGCTTCTGCGTCTCGCCCTCCAGGAGGCGCCCGGCGGGGATGCCGGTCCAGGAGGCGACGACGTCCGCGATGTCGTCGGGGCCGACCTCCTCCTTCACCATGGTGTCCTTGGAGACCTCCTCCTCGGCCTCGGCAGCCTCCTCCAACTCCCTTTCCAGGGTGGGGATCTCGCCGTAGAGCAGCTTGGAGGCGGTGTCGAAGTCGCCGTCGCGCTGGGCGCGTTCGGCCTGGCCGCGCAGCTCGTCGAGCTTCTCCTTCAGCTCACCGACGCGGTTGAGGGACTGCTTCTCCTTCTCCCAGCGGGCGGTGAGGCCGCGCAGTTCCTCCTCCTTGTCGGCGAGGTCGCGGCGCAGCTTGTCCAGGCGCTGCCGGGAGGCGGGGTCGGTCTCCTTGCCGAGGGCCAGCTCCTCCATCTTCAACCGGTCTACGGCGCGCTGGAGTTCGTCGATCTCGACCGGCGAGGAGTCGATCTCCATGCGCAGCCGGGAGGCCGCCTCGTCGACGAGGTCGATGGCCTTGTCGGGCAGGAAGCGGGAGGTGATGTACCGGTCGGAGAGGGTGGCTGCCGCGACCAGTGCGCTGTCGGCGATCTGGACCTTGTGGTGGGCCTCGTAGCGGCCCTTGAGCCCGCGCAGGATCGCGATCGAGTCCTCGACGGTGGGCTCGGCGACCAGCACCTGCTGGAAGCGGCGCTCCAGCGCCGGGTCCTTCTCGATCCGCTCGCGGTACTCGTCGAGCGTCGTCGCGCCGACCATGCGCAGCTCACCGCGGGCGAGCATCGGCTTCAGCATGTTGCCGGCGTCCATGGCGGAGTCGCCGCCGGCGCCCGCGCCCACGACGGTGTGCAGCTCGTCGATGAAGGTGATGATCTGGCCGTCGCTGCCCTTGATCTCGGCCAGGACGGTCTTGAGGCGCTCCTCGAACTCACCGCGGTACTTGGCGCCCGCGACCATCGCGCCGAGGTCCAGCGCAACGAGCCGCTTGTTCTTCAGGGACTCGGGCACGTCGCCCTTGACGATCCGCTGGGCGAGCCCCTCGACGACGGCGGTCTTGCCCACGCCGGGCTCGCCGATGAGGACGGGGTTGTTCTTGGTGCGCCGGGACAGCACCTGCACGACCCGGCGGATCTCCTGGTCCCGTCCGATGACGGGGTCGAGCTTCCCCTCACGCGCGGCGGCGGTGAAGTCCGTACCGAACTTTTCGAGTGCCTTGTACTGGCCCTCGGGATCCGGGGAAGTCACCCGGCGTCCTCCCCTGGTCTCCTGGAACGCCTCAAGCAGCTTTTTCGCACTGGCGCCCTGCCCGGACAGTACGTCACCGGCGGCGCCGCCCTTCGCGGCGATCCCGACGAGCAGGTGCTCGGTGGAGAGGTACTCGTCGCCGAGCTCCTTCGCCTTCGCCTGTGCTTCGGCGATGACGGCGAGCAGTTCGCGGCTGGGCTGCGGGGGCGCGACGGTGGAGCCGGTCACGCTGGGCAGCGCGGCCAGGACGCGGTCGGCGCCGGTGCGCACGGACGCCTGGTCGGCGTCGACGGCGGCCAGCAGGTCGATGATGTTCTCGTTGTCCTGCCCCTCAAGGAGCGCGAGGAGCAGGTGGGCGGGGGTGAGGTCCGGGTGCCCGGCGGACACGGCCCGGTCACTGGCCGCGTTGATCGCGTCCCGGCTCCTGTTGGTCAGCTCGGCGTCCACGTTCGCGTTCTCCTCCTTGCGTCAGCTTGCGTCAGCGGTGGGCGACTCCCGCCCTAACACTGCCTTGGGCAACGTACACAAAGTTGAGTCTATTCCACTCAAGGTCCTGCCGGGAGGCCTACCGGCTAGGTTCTCCTCCATGGCCACGTACCCCGTGAATCCGCGTGATCCCGACCCCTCGTACCTCACCTTCTGGCAGGAGCGGCACCTGTGCACGCTGACCACGCTGCGGCCCGACGGCAGCCCGCACGTGGTGCCCGTCGGGGTGACATACGACCCGGAGGCGGGTCTGGCGCGGATCATCACCAACAAATCCAGCGCGAAGGTCGGACATGTGCGCGCCGCCGGCCCCGACGGCGCGCGGGTCGCGGTCTGCCAGGTGGACGGGCGGCGCTGGGCCACGCTGGAGGGACAGGCGTACGTACGCACCGAGCCGGAACCCGTCGCGGAGGCCGAGCGGCGCTACGCGGAGCGGTACGGGCGGGTGCCCTCGCCGAACCCGTCCCGCGTGGTGATCGAGATCGAGCTGCGGACAGCGATGGGGAGAGGCTGAAATCAACCGGTGCCGAGTCGGCCCCGGGATGCGAGGATGTGCTGAGTTTTCCCCGAAAACTGCAGCGGCGTCACCGTGTTCAGGTCACGGTGACGCCGCTGCGGGGGGAAGTACCTGCGCGATCTACTACGACGGGGGAATCGCGTCAGGCACTGCGGGGGGTGGCTGAGATGGTCTGTACGTCCGGGGCATCCGGCTCCACCAGCTGATGGTCACGCTGGTCCAGGTTCACAAAGATCATTCCGTATCGAATGGCGCACCGAACCGGCTGCGGCGCCCCCCGAGGCCGTCGCAGACACCGGTACGCCCGTACGTCGTCGTCGTCATCCCGGGTGACGACGACAGGTTCTCCGAACACGGTCACCATCAATGAGTCACCGCTGTGGGGGATGGCGGTGGCCAGATCGATGAAGTGCCAGCCGGAGCGGTAGGCCGTGGCCATTTCGCGGCGGAAGGAGCGGTCGTCGGGTGGGATGGTCATGCGTCCGCGTCCGCCGGTGCCTGCCAGCCGACATCTCGCGTACCGCTACCGGAGACGACCTGCCAGCCGACATCCTGTGCGACGACCTGCCAGCCGACATCCTGCGTTCCATCGGTGTGGGCAACCGCACTTCCGGCGGTGTGGGAGGTGATCTGCCAGCCGACGTCGAGAGGACCGGCCGCGCCGAAGGCCAGTGCCGCAGCAACGACGCCCGTAGCAAGCACCGAGCGAAGCATTCTCTTTTTCATGGTCGGCTTCGTCCTCACTTGATGGCTTCCTCTCCCCCGCGAAATAAGACGATGGCTCATTCAGGCACGTCAATGCCACACAAGAGATGCATCATGTTCCTGCACGTTCAGGACCCTGGGGGGTGGAGATTTGCCAACAAAAAGCACAAAGCCGACACATCCTCATGGCATAAGCGAGTTGTGTGCCGAAGGTACGCGCCTCTATGCCAGTGCGCTCGGCGCCGGGCGCATCTCCCGCGACGAGGTCGAGCCCGCTCCCTGCCTGCTCGAATTCGCGCTGTTGCACCCGGACCCGGACGACGCGAACTGGTTGCGTCCCGTGCCGCCGTCCGTCGTACTCGCACAGCAGCTCCAACCCCTGGAACAGGAGATCCAGAACCGTCGCAGGCTGACCCTCGACCTCACAGATGCCTTCCAGCCGTTCCTGACCATCAGCGCCCAGAAGCCGGCCACCACGCACGCCATCACCGTGCTGGAGGGCGTCAGCCGTATCAACGCGACGCTCGACGTGGCGATAGCGGAGGCTCGCACCGAGGTCCTGACCATCCAGCCCGGCGGCAGCCGGCCCGAGCACATCCTGAGTCAGGCCCTGAAGCGGAGCCAGCCCCTGATCGAGCGGGGCATCTCCGTGCGCACGCTGTACCAGCACACGGTCCGGCACAGTCAGAGCACCTTCGCGTACATGGACAAGATGGCCGGCGCCAAGGTCGAGATCCGCACACTCGAAGAGCTCATCGAGCGGCTCATCATCTGCGACCGGACCGTCGCCTTCATCCCGGCCCAGGACGACCGGCAGGTGGCCCTGGAACTCCGCCACCCCGGTCTCGTGCAGTACCTGATCAAGGTGTTCGAACAGCTCTGGCAGCGGGCGACACCCCTGATGGACGAGGTTCCCTACGAGGCGACTCCCGAGGGCATCACGGGCGTCCAGCGCTCCATAGCCAAACTCCTCATCGACGGCCACGTCGACGAGGCCATCGCCCGCCGCCTCGGGATGAACGTCCGCACCTGCCGCGCCCACATCGCCAAGCTCGCCTCGGCCCTGGGCAGCGGAAGCCGCGCACAACTCGGCTTTCTCATCGCGCAGTCGGGGATCCTCGACCAGGGTCACTCCATACCGATACCGGAGAGCAACAGGTGACCACCCGGGGCCACGAGCACGCCGTCGACGAGCTGTGCGAGGCAGGCCTGGCCCTGTACGCCCGCGCTCTGCACGAGGGGCGCGTACGCAGTGCGGACACCGACGAAGCACCCTGCCTCGTCGACTTCGGGCTGCTGCACCCGGCCGTGGAGGATCTGACCTGGCTGGAGCCCGTCGCTCCCGCCGCCGCCCTCCACCGCCTGCTGCGGACCTCCGAGGAGCGCATCGCGGGCGAACGGCAGCGCGAGGTGCGGCTGGCCGAGGCGTTCGAGCCGCTGATGCGGCTGGACGGCCGTCACACGGAGACGGCGGACACCCCGACGCTCCGCATCCTCAGTGGCCGCCGGCGCATCAACCTGGCCATCACCGAGGCCATGGCCCCACCGTCCCGGGAGCTCCTCGCCATCCAGCCGCACAGCGGCCTGACGACCGAGAGCCAGGCCGCGTCGCTGGAACGCGACCAGGCGATGCTGGACCGCGGCGGCCGCATACGGACCCTGTATCAGCACACGCTCCGCCACTCCCCCGCGGTGACCGCCCGTTACGAACTGCTGAAGGGCGACGTAGAGGTCCGCACCCTGGACGAAGTCACCGAGCGCCTCCTCATCGTGGACCGGACCGTGGCGTTCATCCCTGCCAGCAAGGACCGCACCCTGGCCCTGGAGGTCGGCCACCCGGCGCTGCTCGACTACTTCGCCACCGCCTTCGAGCGGTTGTGGCGCCTGGCCACTCCCATGTACCCCGAGGCCGTCCAGCGACCGTCGCTGAACGGCGTCACACCCCGCCAGATCGCCATCGCCGCCCTCCTCGTGGAAGGCCACACCGACACCGTCATAGCCGACCGCCTCGGGATGAACGTCCGTACGGCGCGCGTGCACATCGCCAAACTCGCCGCGAGCCTGGGCAGCGAGAGCCGCGCCCAACTCGGCTACCTCATCGGGCAGTCGGGGATCCTGGAGCAGGAACAGCAGAACCGCTGACGGGCAGCGGATCGGGCGGGCGCAGGGGACCGTCCAGCCCCGCCTGGGCGATCCTGACGCCCAGTTGTGTGCGGCTGGCGGCGCCCAGGGTCTCGGACAGCCGGGCGATGTGGGCGCGGCAGGTGCGGACACTGATGCCGAGGCGTTCGGCGATGGCGGCGTCCTGGTGGCCCTCCGCCAGCAGGGTCGCGATCGAGCGCTCCCGGTGGGTGATGCCCTCGATGCCCGTCGAGGGGAGCGGGGCGGCCAGCGGGATCGCCAGCCGCCACAGCCGCTCGAAGACGGTGACCAGGTAGTCCACCAGCGCCGGGTGGCGCAGCTCCAGCGCTATCGTGCGGTCCGCGTTGGCGGGGATGAAGGCGACCTTGCGGTCGAAGAGGATGAGCCGCTCCACGACCTCGTCGAGGGTGCGGGCCTCGGCGGCGTCCCCCATCAGCTCCATGTAGTTGTGCAGGCCCTGGCCGTGCCGGGCGACATGCGTGTAAAGGTCGCGCATACGGACGCCGCGGCGGCGCATCTCCAGTGCCCGGTGCAGCCCCTCCGACAGTTCGTCCTCGCGGCGGATGCCGCCCGGCTGCACGGTGAGCACCTCGGTCGTACAGGCCTCGGTGGCCTCGTCCATGGCGACCCGGATACGCGCCAGCCCGTCGAGGACTCGGATCGCGACGCTGTCGGCGGGGCCCTGGACGCGTCCGCCCAGCCCGGCGTACCACTCGAAGGCGGCCACCGCGTCGCTCATCCGCGCCTGACCGGCGGTGACTTCGTCGTAGACACCGCGCAGCAGCCGGGTCATGACCTCCTGCGGGGAGGTCGGCACCAGCCAGTCCATGTCGTCGGGGTCAGGGTGCAGCAGCGCCAACTCGACCAGACAGGGCACCGCTTCGGCGTCCGAGCGCGGCACCCGTCCGCGCCGTACCGCGCGGGAATACACCCGGTCCCCGGCGTCGCACAGCCGGTCAGGGCCGTGCGGATGTGTGTCCGTCCCGTGCCCGGCCATCTTCCACTCCTGGCTCCAACGCCTGGCTCCAGCGCCTTCCGCAGCGACACTATGCGCGGCCTGGCCCGCCTCCGCAACACGGCTCCGCAGCTCAGCCGCCCCGAATTCCTCCTTTACATCCGGAATTGCCCCTGCCTCCGCCCGTCCCCTTGCCATCACATGAAGGTGCCGCGTCCCAAGTGTGCGGTGCGAGGCGGGCACGCTTCCCGAGCGGCCGCGCCGCCCGGGCCGCCGTGGCCGGAATTCGCCCCCGGGTACGGGACTGCCGTGCCCCGGCGGAATCCGCGTGAGCGGCCGGCATTCACCGAGTGGCCGGAGCGCTACGGAGCGCATCGGCTGTCAGCTCATGGCGGACATATTTGACGCGTACGCGTTGGCCGATGCGGGACGGGGGACAGGGGGACAAGGAGACAGCAAGGGGGCTTAAGGGTCTTGGGGAGCACAACGGGCGTATGCCGCGCTGATGTTCGCGGGCCGGCTACTCGGCGTCCTTGCGGTAGTCGGTCGCCACGCAGCCCGCCGCGACGTCCTCGCGGTGGTAGCCGTCCGGGGTCTGCATGCCCGGGTCGCAGTCGAGGATGTACAGGCCGGCGTCGATCAGCTTGTCGACGTCCTGGTCGCGGTCGACGTCGAGCGCGAAGTCCTTGCCGATCAGCAGGGAGTTGCCGTCGCCGTCCTGCGATGCCATGGACTGTGCGAACACCTTCATGTCGGTGACGTGGAGGAAGTCGATGTCACCGCTCTCCTGGTCGCACTCCCCGCCGCCGTCGAGACCGTTGATCCCCTCGCCCCGGATCTCCGAGAGGTCGTCGGCGCCGAGGAAGTCGATGTCCTCGCAACCGACCTTGTCCTTGAGGAAATCGGCCACGCCCTGCTGGTCGTCGGCCTGGGGAGGCCCGTCGTCGCTCCCGCACGCGGTGACGGTGAGGGCGAGCAGCAGGGCGCAGGCGGAGGCGGCGGGGGCGGCGGGGATGCGGGTACGCACAGGGGACCTCTGTGGGTGGCGGTGGGGAAGGGGAACGGGAGGGAGACAGGAGGCGGGGACAGAAGGCGGGGGCAGGAGGCGGGGTCAGGACTCGGAGGGGGCGAAGGTGAAGAAGCCGTCCTCGGTGCTGAGGTAGCCGTATCCCGTGGCCGCGTCCACGAAGGGGATGTGGTCCTCGGGGAGGTTCTTGACGAGGACCTTGCGGGTGCGGGCGTCGACGACGAGGCCCGTGTCGCCGTCCGTGAGCCCGTAGAGGACCGAGCCGTCCGCCGTGAACCGCACGGGGTCCAGGGCGGTTTCGCCCTCCGTCTGCGCCCAGAGCTGCTTGCCGTCGGCGACCTGCCACACCGCCGTACCGTCGAACTCCCCGATCTCCTCCCTGTCCTTGGCGGCCAGTTCGCCGGAGGGCGAGAGCAGTGCGTCCTCCGGGGCCTCGTACGAGCCGGTCAGGGCGCCGCTCTTCACGTCGTACCAGGCGTACATCCAGGAGGACGCGGTGACGTTCGCACTCCACGCGACGAGAACCTTGCCGTCGGCGACGCGCACCACGCGCACCGCGCCGGACTGCCGCTCGCCGTCGTCGTCCAGGGCAACGCCCTTGGGTACCTCGACGTCGGCGGTGCTCCAGACCTGCTTGCCGGTGGCGAGGTCGCTCAGGGTGATCTGCTCGCGGTCGTTGTCGTAGTTGGTCGCGTTCAGGAAGCCCGCGTAGTACTGGCCGCTGATCAGCGGGGCGTGTGTGGCGAAGCCGTCGGCGGTGCCGGTCTCCGGGTGGAACTCGCACTGGGCCAGCTGGCCGGTGCAGGTGATGGTGCGCGTGGTGCCGCCGTCGATGGGGACGAGGCGGATGACGTCGTCGTCGAGCTCGACGCGGTAGCCCTCCGTCAGCAGGCGCGGGTCGTCGTTGTTGTACTTGTCCTGCGGCACGGGGCTGCTGCCCAACTTGGCGCCGTGCGCGTCGTACAGGGTGGCCGTGGAGGTCTTCTTCGCCTCGGTCAGCCCGTCGGAGGCGGAGGTCGAGGAGGTGGCGACCGCGACCGCCGGGGCGCCGTCGTGCCAGGTCGTGGCGGTGACCGAATCGGTCTTCACCTTCAGGGACTTGGTGACCGCGCCGGTCTTCGCGTCCCTGAACTCCAGGGTCAGGCTCTCCGGTTCGTCGGAGGAGTGCAGGAAGTGCTTCTCGCCCTGCTCGCTTCCCTTCTCCGGACCGGAGTTGTCGACGTACTTCCCGCTCGCGTCCTTGGCGAACAGCAGCGTCTCACCGAGGTCCAGCGCGCCGGGCGTACCGCCGCCTTCGGTGGGGGGCAGACTCCAGGCGGCCTTCTTCGCGAACCCGGGCAGCTCGGGGCCCTTGTAGGCGGGGCCGCCGGTTGCGGCTGCCCTGCCACCGGACCCGGCGTTCTTCCCGCCGTCCGTGCCGTCCCCGTCGGAGGACCCGCCGCCGCACGCGCTCAGCAGCACCAGGCCCGTGACCGCGGCCACGACCTTGACCGCGGTGGCGCTCCGCGCCCGCAGCAGGCCCCGCTGACGTATCCCGCCGTCCGTCCCGTCCGTCCCGTCCATCGGATCGCATCCCCCGTCGTCCTGTGACCCGGTGCCCCGGTGATCATTGTGTTGCAGCCGGTCACCATAGACGATCAACAACCCTGCCTTGACCAGCCGTTGACCTGATCGACAGGGATTGCCCCCTTCTCCCCCCTGGAAGTGTGGCCATCTCCACAAGACCTCCGCGCTCCGGCCGCCCGCCCGAAACCCCGACAACCGGCGTCGCGCCAGGACTTGTTGGCGGCCCGCCCCGCACTCGCCGGCTTCGGCACAACGCGCAGACCCCCACCCCGGATGCGGAAGGGCGGGGGTGGGGGTCTGCGGAGGCGTGGGCCCGGGAAAGGGCCCGCAGGGCTACTTCAGGCCCGTGATGGTCGAGCAGGCCGCCTTGTACTTGGCCGTGCAGATCTCTTTGACCGTGTAGATGCCGTCGTCGACGACCGTGTCGGCGATGTTGTCCTTCGTGAGGGCGATCACGGGGACCATCTGGGACGGGATGGCCTTGTCGGTCGGGCTGTCCGTCTTGTCGCGGGTGAGGGCGTCGAACTCGATGCCGCGGCCCTGGACCTTCGCGACGGCCATCTCGGCGGCGGCGGACGCCTCCTGCGGGTACGACTTGTAGACGCTCATGTACTGGTCGCCCGCGACGACACGCTGCACCGCGTCCAGCTCCGCGTCCTGCCCGGTGACCGGCGGGACCTTGCTGACGCCCGCGGTCTTCAGGGCGTCGATGACGGCGCCCGCCATGCCGTCGTTGGCGGAGTAGACGGCCGCGATCTTGTCCAGGCCGATCTTGGAGATCGCCTCCTGCATGTTGGCCTTGGCGTTCTCCGGCTTCCAGTCCTTGGTGTCGTAGGACTCGGCGATGTTCACCTTGCCCTTGAGCTCGGAGAGCGCGCCCTCCTTGAACTGGGCGGCGTTCGGGTCGGTGACCGACCCGTTCATCATCACGATCTTCTTGGACTCCGCGTCGGTCCCCAGCGCCTCAAGAATGGCCCTGCCCTGCACCTGGCCCACGAGCTCGTTGTCGAACGAGATGTACGCGTCGATCGGCCCCTGCGCCAGACGGTCGTAGGCGATGACGGGGATACCCGCGTCCTTCGCCTTCTTCACGTCGCCCGCGATCGCCTTGGAGTCCACCGCGTCCAGGAGGATCACGTCGACCTTGTCGGTGATCATCTGCTGGAGCTGGGCGCTCTGCTTGTCCGCGTCCTGCTCGGCGTTGACGTAGTCGACCTTGCCCTTTTTGTGAGTGAGCTCGGCCACCTGCTGCTTGATGATCGGATAGTCGAACTTCTCGTAACGCGAGTTCTCCTTCTCCGGAAGGAGCAGCCCCACCGTGATGTCGTTGCCCTTCTTCGGGCTCGCCGAGCTGCTGCCACCACCGATCCCGTCCACCACACCACAGGCGGAGAGCGAGAGGGCCGCGGCGGAGCCGGCCAGGGCTATGGCCGTACGACGCATACGGGTGTTACGAGTGTTCACATCACGTGCCTTCCGGACGAGGACGCAGTATTGCGACCCAGGTGGCTGAAAGCCAACGCGGCGTTCACCGCAGCGTCAAGGAGTAACCACTTAACGAGATGGCAACAGCGTTCTGTGTTTCCCGCGTGAAGACAGTGTCGCAGGGAGCCCGCACCTCCGTTTCGCCGCCTCCACCATTTGGGACGCCCACCGTCGAGACGTACTTCCTCACCTGCGCGTACAACCAACTCCCCGCCTTGCGAGTCGTGATCGTCAACGGTTCTCCCCTGCCGTTGACGATCAGGACTGAAGGAACGCATGAACCCAACCAGACGCACGACGGCCGCAGTCGCCACCACCGTCGTGCTCTCCACCGCGGGCACCCTCCTCGGCCTCACGGTCGCCCCCGCGTCCGCCGCCGTGACCTGCACCTCGCCGGTCTACAAGCGGCAGTTCTTCGCGAGCACCAGCTTCTCCGGTACGCCGGCGAAGACGGACTGCGACGACAGGATCGACCAGGACTGGGGCACCGGCGCCCCCGCCTCCGGCCTGCCGTCGAACAACTTCGGCGTTCGCTGGACCGTCACCCGCGACTTCGGCTCCGGCGGCCCCTTCGCCCTCCCCGTCGCGACTCAGGACGGCCTCCGCGTCTACCTCGACGGCACCCGCAAGGTCGACCTCTGGAAGAACGTCTCCTCCACGGTCACGAAGACGGTCAACATCACCGTCCCCGCCGGCAAGCACACCCTCCGCGTCGACTACGTCAACTGGACGGGCTCGGCGAACGTCGAGGTCGACTATGTGCCCCGCACCTCCGCAGACGTCGACAAGGTCAAGCCTCTCGCCCCGAGCGGCGCATCGAGCTCATACGACGGCGACACGCTGAAGGCGACCGTCAAGTGGTCGCGGAACAAGGAGATGGATCTCGCCGGCTACCGCGTGTACCGCCGTCTCAAGGGCAGCAGCGCCTGGACGAAGCTGACCACTACGACGGCCGCGACCACCTCGTACATCAACACTCCGCCCGCGACGGGCGCGACGTACTACTACGAGGTCCGCGCCGTCGACAAGGCGGGCAACGAGTCGGCCGGCAGCACCGACCAGCCGGTCACGACCGCCGACAAGACCCCTCCTCAGGTCCCCTCCGGGCTCACCGCCGTCGACGGGCAGCCCGGGATCGCGCTGGCCTGGAAAGCCGTGCCGGGAGCGGCGAGTTACACCGTGTACCGCCGCTGGGAGGACGATGGCGGCGACAATCCCACCCTTAAGGTGACGAAAGCCACCACCGCCTCCTGGACCGATGCCACGGCCAAGGAGAACCTGTACTACACCTACTGGGTCACCGCGGCCGACAGCGCCGGCAACCCATCCACGAAGTCAGCACCCGCCCACGTGAGGCGCGGCGACCACGCACCCTCCGCACCTACGGGCCTGACGGCCTCCACGACGGCCACCGGCGTCACACTCACCTGGAAGGCCCCGACAACTCCCGTCACCCAGGACCTGGTGCGCTACCGGATCTACCGCAAGGGGTGGCTCGTGGACGAGGTCCGCGCCACGGGGACCACCTTCACCGACACCACCGTGCTGCAGGGCACCGCATACGCGTACACGGTGACCGCCGTGGACAACGTGGGCAATGAGTCGGTCGCGTCGGCACCTGCCACAGGCACCGCGCCGGCGACCGGGCTCGCCCCGGCTCCCGTCACCGGACTGACCGGCGCCATGGACGGCGACGAGATCGGCCTGCGGTGGCAGCGCAGCCCCGACAGCGACGTGGACCACTACGACGCCTATCGCGGGGTGCTCGTCAACGGGGTGTGGGAGTACGAGCGTTGGGGCGAGACCTACCAGGGCGAGGAGGACCAGAAGATCCTGGGCTTCTTCGACGAGATCTATGAGCCACAGGGCGAGACCGTGCGATGGGCCGTGATCGCCGTGGACGAGTACGGCAACTCCCGATTCGGCACCGGTGAGGAGTTCTCGTACGTCACGGTCACCGAACCGGGCGCGTGAACCCACGAACGCGTCCACACGACGAAGGGGCCTGGAGGTTCGGACGAACCTCCCGGCCCCTTCTCACGTGTGCACGTCAGTCGGACGACTGCTGCCGCTTCGGCCGCCACACCACCAGCGCGCTCGTCTGCTGGACCTCCTGGTACGGGACGAGGTCGCGGCGGTAGGAGGCGTGGACAGCGGCCTCGCGCTGCTGCATGGCCGCGGCGGCGCCCTCGACGGCGGACGACAGCTCCGCCACGCGGGCCTGCAGCGCGGCGACCTGGTTCTCCAGCTCGATGATGCGCTTGATGCCGGCGAGGTTGATGCCCTCGTCCTGCGACAACTGCTGGACGGTGCGCAGCAGTTCGATGTCGCGGGCCGAGTAGCGGCGGCCCCGCCCTGCGGTGCGGTCGGGGGAGACCAGGCCGAGGCGGTCGTACTGGCGGAGTGTCTGCGGGTGCAGGCCGGACAGCTGGGCCGCCACCGAGATGACGTAGACCGGGGTTTCCTCGGTCAGTTCGTAGGGGTTGCGACGACGGCCGTCCATCTGCTCATGCTCCCTTCGCGGCCTGGAACAGCTCCGCCCGCGGGTCCTCGCCCGCGGTTGCCTCGCGATACGCCTCAAGGGCGTCACGAGCCTTGCCCGACACATCCTGCGGAACCGTCACCTCGACGGTGACCAGGAGGTCACCACGGGTGCCGTCCTTGCGCAGCGCGCCCTTGCCACGGGCGCGCATCGTGCGCCCGTTGGGCGTGCCCGGCGGCAGCTTCAGGGTGACCGGCGAGCCGCCCAGGGTGGGGACCCGCACCTCGCCGCCGAGTGCCGCCTCGGTGAACGTCACCGGGACGGTCACCGTCAGGTTGTCGCCCTTGCGGCCGAAGACCGGGTGCGCGTGGACGTGCACGGTGACGTACAGGTCGCCCGCCGGACCGCCCCGTTCACCCGGTGCTCCCTTGCCGCGAAGGCGGATGCGCTGGCCGTCGGAGACACCCGAGGGGATGCGCACCTGCATGGTCCGGGAGGACTTGGCACGGCCCGAGCCGCTGCAGATCTCGCAGGGGTTCTCCGCGATCAGGCCGCGGCCCTTGCAGTCGGGGCAGGGGTCGGTGAGCGAGAACCCGCCGCCCGAGCCCCGAGCGACCTGACCGGTGCCGACGCACGTCGGGCACACGCGCGGTGTGCCGTTGGCGTCGCCGGTGCCCGAGCAGGCCTTGCAGGGTGCCTGTGAGGTCATGCGGAGCGGGACGGTCGCGCCGTCCACCGCCTCCGTGAAGCTGAGGGTGACCTCGGTGTCGATGTCCTGGCCGCGCCGGGGCTGTGTCCGCGTGCCCGTGCCGGCGCCCGCACCGCTCCGGTTGAACAGGCCCCCGAAGACGTCCCCGATCCCGCCGCCGAAGCCGCCCTGGGACGTGCCTGTCTGGGCGCCGCCTCCGAAGAGGTCACCCAGGTCGAAGTTGAAGGAGCCGCCGCCGGCGCCCGGGCCGGGGCGGAAGCCGCCGTTGCCGAAGAGGGCGCGGGCCTCGTCGTACTCCTTGCGCTTCTTGGCGTCACCCAGGACGTCGTTCGCCTCGGAGATCTCCTTGAAGCGCTCCTCGGCCTTGGCGTTGCCCTTGTTGGCGTCCGGGTGGAACTCGCGGGCGAGCTTCCGGTACGCCTTCTTGATCTCGGCCTCGGTGGCGTCCTTGGGGACGCCGAGGACCTTGTAGAAGTCCTTCTCGATGAAGTCCTTGGTGCTCATCCCCGACGTCCCTCCTTCCTCACGCGTTCTTCAACGTCAGCCCTCGTCCGGGCCACCGTTCTCCTTCTCGTCGGCAGCCTCGGCCGCGGCGTCCTCGGCCTTGACCGGCTGCGCACCGGGCTGGGGTTCGGCCACGGCCACCCGCGCGGGGCGGATGGTGCGCTCGCCGATCCGATACCCGGGCTGCAGAATCGCCACGCACGTCGTCTCGGTGACGTCCGGCGCGTACGAGTGCATCAGGGCCTCGTGGATCGTCGGGTCGAAGGGCTCGCCCTCCTTGCCGAACTGCTGCAGGCCCATCTTCGCCGCGACGGTCTCCAGCGACTCGGCCACCGACTTGAAGCCGCCGACCAGTTCGCCGTGTTCGCGCGCGCGGCCGATGTCGTCGAGCGTGGGCATGAGCTCGGTCAGGAGGTTCGCGATGGCGATCTCCTTGACCGCGATCCGGTCGCGCTCGACCCGGCGGCGGTAGTTCTGGTACTCGGCCTGGAGCCGCTGGAGGTCCGCCGTGCGCTCGCCGAGCGCCGTACGCACCTGGTCCAGCTGGGCCGTCAGACCGGCCGCCTGAGCGGCTGCCGATGCGTCCCCGGCCGGGGCCGCCCCCTCCTCCGAAGAGGGGGAGGCGGCCTTCGGCTCGGCGTCTTCGGGGGTGGCGCCGGAAGGGACGTCAGGCTTCTCGTCGAAACCCGGGGTCTCCTCCGTCACGCGGCACCGTCCTTACGGTCCTCGTCGACGATCTCGGCGTCGACGACGTCGTCGTCAGCGGCCTTGGCCTCGCCCTGCGGGGCCTCGGCACCACCGGCGGCCTGCGCGGCCTGCGCGTCGGCGTAGAGGGCCTGACCCAGCTTCTGCGAGACGGCGGCGACCTTCTCGGTGGCCGTACGGATCTCGGCGGTGTCCTCGCCCTTGAGCGCGGCCTTCAGCTCCTCGACGGACGCCTCGACCTCGGTCTTGACGTCGCCGGGGACCTTGTCCTCGTTGTCCTTGAGGAACTTCTCCGTCTGGTAGACGAGCTGCTCGCCCTGGTTGCGGGCCTCGGCGGCCTCGCGGCGACGGTGGTCCTCGTCCGCGTACTGCTCGGCCTCCTGGCGCATGCGGTCGACCTCGTCCTTCGGCAACGAGGAGCCGCCGGTGACGGTCATCTTCTGCTCCTTGCCCGTGCCGAGGTCCTTCGCGGTCACGTGCATGATGCCGTTGGCGTCGATGTCGAAGGCGACCTCGATCTGCGGGACACCGCGCGGGGCCGGCGGCAGACCGGTCAGCTCGAACATCCCGAGCTTCTTGTTGTACGCCGCGATCTCGCGCTCGCCCTGGTAGACCTGGATCTGCACGGAGGGCTGATTGTCCTCGGCGGTGGTGAAGATCTCGGACCGCTTGGTCGGGATCGTGGTGTTCCGCTCGATGAGCTTGGTCATGATCCCTCCCTTGGTCTCGATACCGAGGGACAGCGGGGTCACGTCGAGGAGCAGGACGTCCTTGACCTCACCCTTGAGGACACCGGCCTGGAGCGCGGCACCGATGGCCACGACCTCGTCCGGGTTGACGCCCTTGTTGGCGTCCTGGCCACCGGTCAGCTCCTTGACGAGCTCGGCGACGGCGGGCATACGCGTCGAACCACCGACGAGAACGACGTGGTCGATCTCGGAGAGGTTGATGCCGGCGTCCTTGATGACGTTGTGGAACGGCGTCTTGCAGCGCTCCAGAAGGTCGGCCGTCAGCTGCTGGAACTGAGCGCGCGTGAGCTTCTCGTCCAGGTGCAGCGGGCCCTCGGCGGACGCCGTGATGTAGGGCAGGTTGATCGAGGTCTCGGTGGAGGAGGACAGCTCGATCTTGGCCTTCTCGGCAGCCTCGCGGAGGCGCTGGAGGGCCATCTTGTCCTTGGACAGATCCACGCCGTGGCCGGACTGGAACTGCTTCACCAGGTAGTCGACGACGCGCTGGTCCCAGTCGTCACCACCGAGGTGGTTGTCACCATTGGTGGCCTTCACCTCGACGACGCCGTCGCCGATCTCCAGGAGGGACACGTCGAAGGTGCCGCCACCGAGGTCGAAGACGAGGATCGTCTGGTCGTCCTTGTCGAGGCCGTAGGCCAGCGCGGCGGCGGTCGGCTCGTTGACGATGCGCAGGACGTTCAGGCCCGCGATCTCGCCGGCCTCCTTCGTCGCCTGGCGCTCGGAGTCGTTGAAGTACGCCGGGACGGTGATGACCGCGTCGGTCACCTTCTCACCGAGGTACGCCTCCGCGTCACGCTTGAGCTTCTGCAGGATGAACGCGCTCATCTGCTGCGGGTTGAAGTTCTTCCCGTCGAGCTCGATCTTCCAGTCCGTACCCATGTGACGCTTCACGGACCGAATGGTCCGGTCCACGTTGGTGACCGCCTGACGCTTGGCCACCTCGCCGACGAGCACCTCACCGTTCTTGGCGAAGGCGACGACGGACGGCGTGGTCCTGGCGCCCTCTGCGTTGGTGATGACGGTGGGCTCGCCGCCTTCAAGAACGCTGACGACGGAGTTAGTCGTGCCCAGGTCGATGCCGACCGCACGTGCCATTTCAATTCCTCCAGCTGCCTACTTGAGTGGATCTGGCTCAAGTGTGCACGACACCCGGCGCCCGGTCAACAGAGCTGAGTCGTGGGGGCTCAACTCTTATCCGTTCCTTACACGCAAGTAGGCGCTGACCTGGGGTTTCTTCGGGCGTCAACCGCCCGCACCCCCGGCAGGAGTGACAGTCCGAGGACGACCAGGGCCGCCCCACCCGCCACCCAGAGCGCTGCCGTCGCTTCCAGCCAGCCCAGATGGATCATCAGCCCGACGAAGGCTCCGGCGAAGGAAGCGACCCCCACGACCACCGTCGCACCCCGGGACGTCAGCCCCAAACGCCGCAGCCGGTGCGCCAGATGCCCGCTGCGGCGCCGGGCCACGAGCACCAGGACGACATCGACACTCGCCACGGCCGTCAGCGCGAACAGCGCCCCCGCGCTCACCCCGGCCCCCCGCCCCGTGTGCACCAGCACCGCCGCCGAGGCCAGCACGAACCCGGTGAACAGCGCACCGCAGCGGCCGGAGCCGATCCGGGCCGGCGGCCAGTTCTGCATCAGGAACCCGGTGAGCGCGGCGGCCAGCACGCTCAGCAACGCCGCGAGACCGTCCATCATCTCGGCGGCCGCGCACCCGCTCAGCGCGAAGGCGGTCACCACGGCGACGGTCCCCATGACACCGTCGGCATGGTCGAGCGAGGCGAAGGCGAAGGTGACGAAGACGATCCAGCCGACGGCCGGCACCGCGAGCGCGGGCCCGAGTTCGCCGTACGGCACGGTCCAGGCGGCGGCCCCGGCCACCACGAGCAGCCGTACCGCAAGAGGCACCGCCCGCACATCCGTGACCAGGCCGAGCGCGCCGACGGCGATCCCGGCGAGCAGCAGCCCGCCCCCGTCGGCCCCGAGCGGAGCCACCCCGCTCCAGTCACCGGCGCCGGCCACGATCCCCGTCCCGGCGACGACGGCGAGGCCACCGAGCAACGGCACCCGCCGCAGCCGCCGCCGCTCGACAAGCCCGAAGCCCGGCCCGAGACGCGGCCCCAGTCGCGGCCCCAGGCGCGGCCCCAGGCGCAGCGCGAGCGACCGCAGCAGCGCGGCGAGCACGGCAGTGAGGAAGAGGGCAGCGGTGGCGGCGGCGATTCCGTACAACACAGCGCCAACTTATTCGTGAATGTCACAATATTGCGTGAATAACACGATCTGGTTTTACGGCCCCGGTGAGCGACCCGCCTCGGGCCCGGAAGGGACGCGCCCCACTCAGGGGAACCTCAGCGACACAGATCACCGCGCCCCTGGCTACAGTGCGGCAGAAGATATGGGTAGTCTCAGACGGACTGCATAAGTTACCGCTTAGTAATAGACTGCTGAGCCCACCACAAAGCCCCGCCTCGCAGGCCCGAGGAGCCCCCAAATGCAACTCGCCGCGATCATCGTGTCGCTGGTTCTGACCGTGGTCGGCGTTGCGCTGCTCGCACGCGCCATCGGCCAGTTCGTCCGGTACTTCAAGCTCGGCCAGCGCCTGCCCGCCGGCGCCCGCACCGACAACCCCTACCAGCGCAGCGTGACGCTGGTGAGGGAGTTCCTCGGCCACACCCGGATGAACCGGTGGGGCATCGTCGGCTTCGCCCACTGGTTCGTGGCCGTCGGCTTCCTGACGCTGCCGCCGACCCTCGCCCAGGCCTTCGGGCAGCTCTTCAAGGCCGACTGGGTGCTGCCGTTCGTCGGCGACTTCCTGCCGTTCGAGCTGTACATCGAGTTCATCGGTGTGATGACGATCCTGGGCATCGCGGTGCTCATGGTGATCCGGCTGCTGAGCCTGCCCTCCCGGGCCGGCCGCAAGTCCCGGTTCGCGGGCTCCAAGGCCGGTCAGGCGTACTTCGTCGAGTACGTCATCCTCACCATCGGTCTCGCCATCTACGTGCTGCGCGGCCTGGAGGGTGCGCTCCACCACGTGGAGGGCTACGAGGCCGGGTACTTCGCCTCGTACCCGCTGGTCCTGGCCTTCAAGGGCCTGAGCGTGTCGGCGCTGCAGAACCTGGTGTACCTGGTCGCGATGGTCAAGATCGGCACCTCGTTCATCTGGATGATCGTGGTCTCGCTGAACACCAACATGGGTGTGGCCTGGCACCGCTTCCTCGCCTTCCCGAACATCTGGTTCAAGCGGAACGCGACCGGCGGCACGGCCCTCGGCGCGCTCCAGCCGATGACGTCGGGCGGCAAGGCCATCGACTTCACCGACCCCGGAGAGGACGACGTCTTCGGTGTCTCCCAGGTCGAGCAGTTCTCCTGGAAGGGCCTGCTGGACTTCTCCACCTGCACCGAGTGCGGCCGCTGCCAGTCGCAGTGCCCCGCCTGGAACACCGGCAAGCCGCTCTCGCCGAAGCTCCTCATCATGTCGCTGCGCGACCACGCGCACGCCAAGGCGCCGTACCTGCTCGCGGGCGGCGGCAAGGACATGGAGGGCAACGAGAAGGCTTCGGCCGAGGCGTTGAAGGACGTGCCCGCGGCGGCGCTGGCCGAGGCCGAGCGCCCCCTCATCGGCACCCTCGAAGAGAACGGCGTCATCGACCCGGATGTCCTGTGGTCCTGCACCACTTGCGGCGCCTGCGTCGAGCAGTGCCCGGTCGACATCGAGCACATCGACCACATCGTCGACATGCGCCGCTACCAGGTGATGATCGAGAGCGCGTTCCCCTCCGAGGCGGGCACGATGCTCAAGAACCTGGAGAAGAAGGGCAACCCCTGGGGTCTTGCCAAGAAGCAGCGCCTGGAGTGGACGAAGGAGGTCGACTTCGAGATCCCGGTCGTCGGCCGCGACATCGAGGACCTCTCCGAGGTCGAGTACCTGTACTGGGTCGGCTGCGCCGGCGCCCTGGAGGACCGCGCGAAGAAGACCACGAAGGCCTTCGCCGAACTCCTCCACATCGCGGGCGTCAAGTTCGCGATCATGGGCGGCGACGAGAAGTGCACGGGTGACTCCCCGCGCCGTCTCGGCAACGAGCCCCTGTTCCAGGAGCTCGGCATGGAGAACGTGGCCGCGCTGAACATGGCCTTCGGCGAGGAGACGGACGACGAGGGCAACGTCACCGCGGACTCGAAGAAGCCGAGGTCGGCGAAGAAGATCGTCGCCACCTGCCCGCACTGCCTCAACACCATCGGCAACGAGTACCCGCAGCTCGGCGGCGACTACGAGGTCATCCACCACACCCAGCTGCTCCAGCACCTCATCGACGAGGGCAAGCTGCTGCCGGTGACCCCGGTCGAGGGTCTGATCACCTACCACGACCCCTGCTACCTGGGCCGCCACAACAAGATCTACACGCCGCCGCGCGAGATCATGTCCGCCGTCCCGGGCCTGCGCCAGCAGGAGATGCACCGCCACAAGGAGCGCGGCTTCTGCTGCGGCGCCGGCGGTGCGCGGATGTGGATGGAGGAGCGCATCGGCAAGCGCATCAACAACGAGCGTGTCGACGAAGCGCTGTCGCTGAACCCCGACATCGTCTCCACCGCCTGCCCGTTCTGCCTCGTCATGCTGACCGACTCGGTCAACGGCAAGAAGAACGACGGCAAGGCGAAGGAGTCCGTCCAGGTCGTCGACGTAGCGCAGCTGCTGCTCGACTCGGTGAAGACGCCGGCCGACGACGAGCCCCCGGCGGGCGAGACCGAGTCGGAGAGCGCGCCCGAGCCGGAGCCGGTGAAGTAACCGCCCCTCCGTTTCGGACAGTTCCCTGCAGCCGACACCCCCAGGCCCGGTCCGGGCCCGGGGGTGTCGTCGTATCTCGAACGCGTGCATCATTGCCGAGGCGTTGTCGATGGTGCTCACGAGGTGAACGGTGCGCGTGCAAAGAGGCACGATGGGTACGGCGGCCTTCTGCTGCGTCCTGCTGCTCGCCGCCTGCGGCCCCACCGCCGGCCCCGACGCCGCCCGGCACAGCCCCGCGAAGGTCGCGAAGGGCCCCGCCGCGCTTCCCGTCCCCCGCGGCAAGGGCAGCAAGACGCCCGACGACTTCAACGGTGACGGCCACCGCGACCTCGTCCTGAACGACCTGGTCAAGGACCAGAGCCACGCCGACGACGCGGGCATCGGCATCGTCTACGGCGGCGCCCACGGACTCACCCCGGCCGCCCGGCAGTTGCTCGGCCCCGGCAAGCAGGCCGCGCCGACCAAGGGCCGACTGCCCGCCGTGTTCGACGCGGAGGCGAGCTGCGACCTGGACAAGGACGGCTTCACCGATCTCGTCGTATCGACCGATCCGCCGTACGACGGCCAGGGGCGGCCCCCGGTCCCTCTCCAGATCCTCTTCGGCTCCCCCGCCGGACCGACCGGCAGGGCGGTGAAGCTGACGGTCCCCGCGCGGGCGCGTTTCGGCAACGACTGGCCCGACCAGCCCGTGTGCGGCGACTTCGACGGCGACGGCGCCCAGGACCTGGTCGTGCACGCCTCCGAGGGCCGACTCAGCTATCTGCGCGGCCCGTTCACCCGCAAGGGCGCCCCGCGCGCGGCGGGCAAGCCCCTCCCCTCGCCGGGCAACGTACCGACCGCCCCCGCAGCCGACGTGAACCGCGACGGATACGACGACCTCCTCGTCCGTACGGCGGAGGGCCCCGCCAAGTCCGCGATCGTCCTCGGCGGCCCGGCGGGCCCCACCCGTACGGCAACCGTCCTGCCCGCCGGCCTCGACGTCGCCCTCGGCCGCTTCGGCAGGGGCAAGGCGCTGGACGCGGCGGTCGGCGCGATGGGGGAAACGTCCCTGCGCTACGACCTGCCGGCCGCCGGGCGCGGCAGCCTCGCCTCCGCCGGCTCGATGCTCGACGCCGCCGACTTCGACGGCGACGGATTCAGCGAGCTCGTCTCCAGCGGGGCCCGGTTGCGCGTGTTCCGGGGCCGTACGACCGGACTCTCGACGGCCGGCGCGGTCACCGTCGCGCCCCCGGACCAGGGCACCACCCGGATAGCCGCGGTGGGCGACTTCGACGGGGACGGACGGGCGGACCTGGTGGTGCGGACGTACCGGGGCGAGACCAGGGACACGATCGCGGTGTACCCGGGGTCCAAGAAGGGGCTGATCGCGGCGAAGCCCTCGGTCACCTTCTCCAGCGCCGAGTTCCTGACGCCCTGACGAGCGTTCCTCGCCTCAGGGACCTCGAAAATTTACCGAACACACGTACAACCCTTACGTGCCGTTGAAGGTCTCCTGATCGCTGACCGATCCGCACGCCCCGGGAACACCTCCCGGCTCGGCGCAGGCGGGCGGTCCGCACCCCATCGACTGCGGATGCCCGCCAGGCATCCCCGCATGCCG
>NZ_JBEXDZ010000015.1:26400-85257 GCF_040606085.1 Streptomyces sp. NPDC005485
CAGGAGAACCCCGCATGCACAAGCGTCACCAGCACCACCTGCGACTCGCCCTCGCGACGGCCACCGCGGCCGCGCTGACGGGCGGTCTCCTCACCCTCGCGGCCACGACCGCCACGGCCGCGGGCTCAACCCATGCCTACAAGGCGGACTTCAACGGCGACGGCTACGGCGACGTCGCGTTCGCCGCGCCGTACGCGAAGGTCGACGGCAAGGGCATGGCCGGCTACGTGGCCGTCGTCTACGGCAGCTCGACCGGCCTGAACCCGGCCAAGCGCACCGTGGTCAGCCAGAACACCACCGGCGTGCCCGGCACCGCGGAGGTCGAGGACGGCTTCGGCCGGGCGCTCGCGGTGGCCGACCTGAACGGCGACGGCTACACCGATCTCGCGGTCGGTGCCCCCGGCGAGGACGTCGGCACGGACGTGGACGGCGGCTCGGTCACCGTGCTGTGGGGCTCGTCGGGCGGCCTGAAGAACGGCACCACCGTCAAGGACCCGGCCGCCTCCGCGCACGACCAGTGGGGCCGCGGGCTGACGGCGGGCGACTTCAACGGCGACGGCAGGGCCGACCTGGCCGTCGCCACCGGCTCCTCGCACGCGTACGTCGTCAAGGGCCGCTTCACCGCCTCCGGCACCACGGGCGGCACGCAGAAGATCACGCTGCCCGAGCAGGCGCTGTTCGGCATCGACGCCATGAAGGCGGGCGACACGAACGGCGACAAGAAGGCCGACCTCGTCCTCACCTACCGCGCCCGGCTCGACTCGGACCGCTCGGGAAGCTGGTCCAAGGGCGTCGCCTACCTCGGCACCGCCGCCGGCCCGGACACCGCCGCGGGGCGCCCGCTGAACGGCGGCACCTCCATCGCGCTCGGCGACATCAACGGCGACGGCTACGACGAGATCGCCCTCGGCAACGTCTTCGCCAAGGAGGACGACCACAGCGGCAGCCTCGGCGGCAAGGTCACCGTCATCCGCGGCAGCGCCGGCGGCCCGGTCAACGGAGACGCGCCCATGGCGGAACTCACCCAGGCCTCCGAGGGAGTTCCCGGCACCGACGAGGAGAACGACGGCTTCGGCGGCTCGGTCTCCATCGCCGACGTCAACGGCGACGGCTACGGCGAACTCGCCATCGGCGTCCCCTTCGAGGACATCGGCACGAAGGAGGACACCGGCACCACCGTGGTGATGGCCGGCTGGTCCCTCACCGGCGGCCGCAGCCCGATCTCCCAGGACACCTACGGCGTCCCCGGCGCCCCCGAGTCCATGGACTACTTCGGCTCCGACGTCCTCCTCTCGGACGTCAACAAGGACGGCCACCCCGACTTCACAGTGGCGGCGACCTTCGAGGACGAGGGCGTAGGCGCGATCACCGCCCTGCTCGGCTCCTCGGGCGGCATCACCACCACGGGCGCCCGTTCCTTCGGCCCCGGCTCGCTGGGCCAGTCGCGCACCTACGGCAGCTTCGGCACCAACCTCATCGGCTGAGCCCTCCCCCCCTTTCTCCGATCTCCGATCTCCGAATTCCGAACGGACCTCCATGCGCAAGCGCACCCTTCTCCTGGCCGCGACCCTGACCACCGGCCTCCTCACCGCCCTCCCCGCCGCCACGGCCACGGCCGCGCCCTCGAACCTGTCGGGCGACTTCAACGGCGACGGCTACCGCGACCTCGCGATCGCCGCGCCGATCGCGAAGGTGGGCGGCAAGACCGGTGCCGGATACGTCGCCGTGGTCTACGGCACCGCGAGCGGCCTCGACACCTCCAAGCGGCAGATCATCAGCCAGGACACCACCGGCATCCCGGGCGTGCCCGAGTCGAGCGACTACTTCGGCGACCGGCTGACCACGGGCGACATGGACGGCGACGGCTACACGGACATCGTCGTCGGCGTGCACGGCGAGCGGATCGGCTCCACCGACTCCTTCGGCGCCCTCACGGTGCTGTGGGGCGGCGCGGACGGCGTGAAGTCCGGCACCGACATCTCCTCGCCGCTGCCGGAGTTCCGCAACGAGCTCGGCTGGCAGATCGCGGCCGGCGACTTCGACGGAGACGGTCACACCGACCTTGCCGCCGCCAACAACTCCACGCCGGCCCTGAACATCTTCCGGGGCCCCATCTCCCGTACGGGCAAGGCGGCTTCGCTCATCGGCGTCGACACCGTCGAGCAGACCACCATCTACCCGGACGCGCTGGTCGCGGGCGAGGTCAACGGCGACGGGAAGACCGACCTCCTCGTCATGGGTCTGGAGGAGACCAGCGGCGGCGACTCCCGCACCCGCAGCGCCCTCTACCTCGGTTCGGCCACCGGCCCGAAGTACAGCAAGAAGCTCGCGGGCGGCTACACGGCCACCATCGCCGACGTCGACAAGGACGGCTTCGGCGACGTCGTCACCGGCAACTTCATGGAGAAGTCCACGAACGAGCCGAACGGCGGCCTGGGCGGCGCGATCACGGTGACGTACGGCGCGGCGGGCGGCCTCAGCACCCGCACCCCCGTCCGCATCACCCAGGACACCACCGGCGTCTCCGGCACCGGCGAGAAGGGGGACGGCTTCGGCTGGAGCCTGTCGTCGGGCGACACCAACGGCGACGGGTACGGCGACGTCGTGGTCGGTGCCAACAGCGAGAGCCTCGGCTCGGTGAAGCACGCGGGCCAGGTCACCGTCCTGCGCGGCTCCGCCACCGGTCTGACCGGCACGAACTCCAAGTCGTACTCCCAGGACACCGCGAACGTCCCCGGCACCGCCGAGTCCGAGGACTACTTCGGCGACGCCGTCTTCCTCACGGACGCGGGCGCCGACGGCCGCGCCGAGCTCGTGGTCGGCGCCATGGGCGAGAACACCTCCGACGGCTCCGTGTGGCTCTTCAAGTCCACCGGCTCCGGCACCACCGCCACCGGCTCCAAGTCCTTCAGCGGCACGACGCTGGGCGGCCCGTCGGGCGACGCGTACTTCGGCAACGTGCTCGCGGGCTGACGTACCCACACCCAGGGGCACCCCGCGGCCGGACGGCCGGGGGGTGCCCCTCTCCGCGTCCGCGGCCTCCCGGGCAGTTTCCTCGAAGATCCCCTCGAAGATTCCCTGAAGATTCCCTCGAACTCACGTACAACCCTGTGTGCCCCACACGTGTCTCCTGATCGCAACCGCCGCACAAAGCCCAGGCCAACTCCGGGCAAACACGGGCGGTTCGCCCCCATCAACTGCGGATGCCCGCCAGGCATCCCCGCATGCCGCAGGAGAACCCCGCATGCACAAGCGTCACCAGCACCACCTGCGACTCGCCCTCGCGACGGCCACCGCGGCCGCGCTGACGGGCGGTCTCCTCACCTTCGCCGCCACGACCGCCACGGCCGCGGACTCCGCGACGGTCCCGCAGGCCGACTTCAACGGCGACGGCAAAGGCGACGTGGCCTTCTCGGCCTCCGGCGCCTATGTGAACGGCCATAAGGCCGCCGGCCAGGTCGTCGCGCTCTACGGCACCTCCACCGGCGTGTCGTCCGCGAAGCGCTCGACGATCAGCCAGAACACCTCCGGGGTGCCCGGCACCGCCGAGGCCGGGGACGGCTTCGGCGCGGAGACGGCGTACGCCGACTTCAACGGCGACGGCTACGACGACCTCGCCGTGGCCACGCCGTGGGAGAAGGTCGGCGACGACACCAACGGCGGCGCCCTCGCGATCCTGTGGGGCTCGGCGAGCGGCCTGACCGGCAAGTCCTCCGACGTCCCCGACCCGTCCGTCTCGGGCCACGACTACTGGGGCAAGAACCTCGCAGCCGGTGACTTCGACGGCGACGGCAAGGCCGACCTGGCCGTCGGCAGCTCCACCAACACGATCTACGTCTACAAGGGCGGCTTCACCACGTCCGGCACGCCCGGCGGCCGTTACACGATCAAGCCCCCGATCCAGTCCGGCGGCGACGCGCGCGGCCCGCTGAACCTCACCGCGGGCGACGTCAACGGCGACCACCGCACCGACCTCGTGGTCGATGGCTTCGAGACCCAGACCGACTACGGCTGGAACAAGAACTACTGGGTGCCCGGCACGGCTAGCGGCCTGAGCGTCGCGTCCGCGCAGACCCTCAAGCCCGGCGTGATCACCGCGATCGGCGACGTCAACGGCGACGGCTTCGGCGACATCGTCAGCGGCGCGTACTGGGACACCACCACGAGCGACGGCACGACCGTCCCCGACTCCGCCACCGGCGGCAAGGTGTGGGTCACCTACGGCTCGGCCGGCGGCCCCGGCTCGGCGACCGGCATCACCCAGAACACCGGTTCGGTCCCCGGCACCTCGGAGAAGACCGACTACTTCGGCTACGAGCTGGACCTCGGCGACATCAACGGCGACGGCTACCAGGACCTCGTGGTCGGCGTCGCCGGCGAGACCATAGACGGCGTCACGGACGCCGGCATGGTCACCGTCCTGTACGGCTCCGCGAGCGGCATCAAGACCTCCTCCGGCGCCCAGGCCTTCGCCCAGAGCACGGCGGGCGTCCCCGGCGACGACGAGAAGAACGACGCCCTCGGCGCGGACGTCAAGCTCGACGACGTCACCGGCGACGGCAAGGCCGACCTCCTCGCGGGCTCCTACGAGAACGACGGCAACGGCGCGGTCCTCTACCTGCCCTCCAACGGCACGAAGATCACCACCACCGGCTCCCGCACCGTCTCCCCGAGCACCTCAGGCGTCTCCACAACGGGCACCCCGTCCTTCGGCGTGAACTTCGCCGACTGACCGCCTTTGACGTATGAGCTCCGGAGCCCGGCACGGTGGTGGCCGCCACCGTGCCGGGCTCCGGACCTCCCACATGGCTGTACGAGTACGTCTGGTGCGAACTCCCCGTGGGGGCCGTAGAGGACCCGTAGGGGAGGGACTGCGGCTCCCCTAGGTGATGTCACAGGTCGGCAGCAAAGCCGCCCCCGCGGGCCCCGGTCCCGCACGTCACTCTCCGGGACCAGGTACGTTCGATAACGTGGCTGGATTCAGGATCGGACGTGGCAACCGGGACAACCGGACCCCGCAGGCGCGACCGCAACAAAACCCGCGGCAGCAGCCGCAGCCGTACGGGCAGCAGCCCCCGCAGGGATACCCGTCCCCGCAGGGCCAGCCGTACGGCTACCCGCCTGCGCCGCAACAGCAGCAGCAGTACGGCGGCGGACAGCAGCCCTACGGCGGTCAGCAGCAGTGGCCGCAGCCGGGCGGCGGGCAGGGCGAGCCGGAGTACTTCGGTGACGGGCACCCCCAGCAGGGCCCGGACCCGTACGCGGCCAACCAGCCCGGTCACACGCAGGCGTTCTCCATCGGCGAGGACCCCTACAGCCAGGGCGAGACCTACCGCGCCGGCCAGGCCGCGGCGCCGCCGGTCGGCCCGCGCCTGCACTGGAAGGACCTGCTGAAGGGCGTCATCACCCGCCCCAACCAGACCTTCCTCCAGATGCGCGACTACACGATGTGGGGCCCGGCCCTGATCGTGACGTTCATCTACGGCCTGCTCGCGGTCTTCGGCTTCGACGGAGCCCGTGAGGACGCGATCAACGCGACGCTGTCCAACGCGGTGCCGATCGTGCTGACGACCGCGGTCGCGTTCGTCATCAGCACGTTCATCCTGGGCGTGGTCACCCACACCCTGGCCCGCCAGCTCGGCGGCGACGGCGCGTGGCAGCCCACGGTCGGCCTCTCCATGCTGATCATGTCCATCACGGACGCGCCCCGCCTCCTGGTCGCGATGTTCGCGGGCGGCAACGCCTCGTTCGTACAGGTCCTCGGCTGGGCGACCTGGGTGGCCGCGGGCGCCCTGCTGACCATGATGGTCAGCCGCTCCCACGACCTGCCGTGGCCCAAGGCCCTGGCCGCCTCGGCGATCCAGCTGATCGCGATCCTGTCGATCGTGAAGCTGGGCACGTTCTAGGACTGCCGCCGCCCCACAGAACGAAGACCCCCGGTCCGGATGGGCCGGGGGTCCTTTGCACGCGCGTCAGGGTGTTCAACGCATCAAGGTGTGCAGACCGAGACCCAGGAAGCAGACTCCCGCGATCCCGAACTGGATCCGCATGGTCGTGAGGTTCTTCCACGGCGTCCCGTACCGGGTGCGCCGGGTGAACGCCACGTCCGCCCGGTCCCACACCCACATGTCGACACCGCGGCAGCCGCAGGCCACCACCATGAAAGTGCCGCCCACGACCAGGGCCACCACCCCGTGAAAGACCAACGCCGCCCCCTCCCGCCCGCGGCTCAGTCACCGTTGAAGACAAGGTATCGGTGAGCTCTGCGCTCGATCCGAGCCGTCAGGGCAAGGATTTCCTGCGCCGCCTCGGCCTCGCGCACAGCGCCCCGACGGCGGGATGGACGCATGTGGCTTCGATCGCACCCCCGTACGCCTGAACGTGGACGCTGATTCCCGTGGGCGCACGTCAGCGCTCGCCAGGCGGACCACCGAGGCTTTTGAGGACCGCCCGGTCCGACCGGAGAACCCCCAGGTCGGTGACCCAGGGGTTCCCCGTTGTCCGGACCGTCGGTGCCTGTCCGCTACGCGGCGCCGCTGATCCCGGGAGCGACGAAGCGCCGGTGCAGCGGGCTGAAGCCGGTGTCGGGTGTGCCGGTGATGCCGGCCTTCTGGATCGCGGGTGCGAGCCGTTCGGTGAAGAAGGTCTCGAACGCCTGCTGGGATTCCCACACATCGGTCACGTGGAACCCCTGAGCGTCGAACCAGGCCACGTGCACCTGGCCACCGGCCGCCGGGACCTCCTCCCAGTCGACCGCGTCCCGCACTGTGTCGTACTGCTCCGGCGTGACTCCCGCCCAGTGCATCGACATCACGACAGCCATGTCCAGCCCGCCTTACTACTCGTCGAGGTGTACGCGCTTCTCCGACCAGCCAACATCCATCCGCTGCCGCACACACCTCCGCGACGGCCAATGGTGTCCCCACGCCGGACAGGCATGGGGATCGTGCCATCGCACGAGCCTTGCCCGGCAGAGCGCGCGGAGGCGTACCGGCGCCTGCGGAAAGCAGCGGGCGCCGCACCGCGTGAGCCGCACCACAGCGTCTCGTTCAGCGACCTTCACCGTCGTTCAAGTGGGTCTGTCAATAACGGGCGCCCCTGCCTCCACGGATGCCGTGGCACGGCGCTAAAGTTTCGCCGCTGCCGTACGGACGACGAACACGATGCCGTCCGTTCGCCTCGGGGGAGGGGCAACGCAGCCATCCATTCACCTGTGGGGGCACATTGAACACCTCTGCGCGTCGCAAATTCGCGGCGCTCACGACCGTCGCCGCACTCGCGGCCGGTCTCGTCGCCGGGCTCCCGGGCCAGGCGACCGCCGACACCGCCGGCTGGCCGGCCACGGACGGCAGGCTGCTGTACAACGAAGGCGGCTCGCTGAGCTACATCAACCCCGACGGGACCAAGAGCGCCCAGTTCTACGAGACCGGGAACCAGGCCGCCTGGTCCGCCGACGGCAGCCAGATCGCCTACGTGGGCTCCACCGACGGCCGTCTCCGCACGAAGACGTACGCCCAGGAGTCGATATCGGGCAACGACATCGTCATGCCGGCGGGCAGTGGCTGGCATCCGACCCACCCGACGTTCTGGTACGGCGGAGGCGACATCGTCTTCACCGCCGGAGGCCGACTGCGGGTGGCCGTAGCCAACAGCGCCCTCGCTCCCAAGACACTGTTCGGCAGCGACGTCGACGGCTGCGACTCCAAGGCCAGCGGCGCCGTCAACGGCAAACTGGCCTTCGTGCGCACCGGCACGAGCTGCTCCACCACCGGCACTCCGGCCGTCTGGGTCTACAACGGCCCCACCAAGGCGTTCACCAAGGTGGCCGCCAACGCGGACGACCCGAGCATGTCCCCGGACGGGCAGTCGCTGGTCTTCACCCGGACCGTCGCCGGACACAAACAGCTCTTCACGGTCAAGCTCGACGGCACCGGGCTGACCCAGGTCACCACGGACCCCGCCGACCACAACCGTCCCGCCTGGTCGCCCAAGGGCGACCGGATCGCGTACGACACCTACTTCACCGGCAGCCCGGACACCGGCCCCAGCGGTTCGCAGCTATGGATCCACGACCTCGCGGCGGGCACGGAGACACGTGTGCCCATGGCCGGCGGGACCGACGTGGCCTGGCAGCCGCTCCGGAAGAACGCGATCTCCCGGGTCTACGGCTCCGACATCTACGACGGCAACATCGCCGCGTCCAAGTGGACGTGGAACACCCTCGGCAGAAGTGTGCCGGGCCTGATGAACGCGAGCTCGGCCGTCCTGATCAGCAAGTCGGACTCCGCGTACGCCACCACCGCGACCTCGCTGGCCGGCAAGAAGCACGGACCGGTGCTGATGACCTCCGGCACGGGCCTGGACTCCTCCGTCCAGACCGAGCTGAAGCGCATGCTGCCCAAGGGCAGGACCGTCTACCTGGTCGGCGGCACCAGCATCCTCAGCAGCTCGGTGGCGTCCAAGGTGACCTCGCTCGGGTACGTCGCCAAGCGGCTGTCCGACGTCTCGCGCTACTCCACCTCGGTGGCCGTGGCCAAGACGATCACCAGCGCCCCGAAGTACGTGTTCCTGACGACCGGCACGGACTACCACAACGCCCTCGCGGCCAGTTCCGCCGCCGGCGCCATGGGCACCTCGGGCACCTCGGTCGTACTGCTGACCGAGGGCTCGACGATGACCACGTCCGTGTACGGCTACCTGAACCAGTACAGCCCGAGCACGACGAAGATCATCACGGTGGGGGTCGACGCCGAGTCGGCGCTGACGAAGGCGTACAACGCCGGCAAGCTGCCCCACTGGCCCAGCACGTACAGCTACTACCGCTTCGGCGGCAGCCCGGCGCCGGTCGCCGCGAGGCTCGCCGAGTTCTGGTGGTCGTCGCCGTCGGACGCCGCGGTGGCCTCCGTGGGCAGCTGGCGCGGCGGGGTCTCCGCATCCTCGGCGATGAGCACCGCCGGTCCGCTGCTGTGGACCGACGTCACCTCGCTGACGTACGACACCAAGTGGTACATGATGCGCACGTCGGCGAGCCTGAACCACGTGGCCGTGTTCGGCGGCAGCGGCTCCGTCGACGCGAAGGTGGTCCCGTTGATCGGCAGGGCCATCGGCGTGGACAGCACCTACACGTACACCCCGTACTACAAGGGTGACATCCCGCAGAGCCCGGCCTCCCAGCCGTTGTCCGCGAGCACCGCGAGCACCGGCAAGCCCGTTCCGAGCCCGGATCTGGCCCCGCTCAAGGTGACAGTCTCGAAGTGACCCCGTGTCCGGGCCGCCCTCCTCCCAGAGGGCGGCCCGGAGCACCGGCGGCATCTCGCGAGCGGCAGCGTGCGCCCCGAGTAACGGCTCCAGAGCCGGGCGCCGGACGAGAAGAAGCCCTCGGTGATCAGCCGAGGGCCCCGTACGTCGCCAGTGCTGCTGACCCCGCTACCCGCAGGTCAGACCGCTTCCTTGTTCTCCTTGGACGCCTCGCCCAGCCTATGCACCGGAGGCAGCACACTCCACGGGAAGTTGATCCACTCGTCGGTGCGCTTCCACACGTACTCGCACTTCACGAGCGACTGGGACTTCTCGTAGATCACGGCGCTGCGGACCTCGGCGACCTCGCCGACGCAGAAGTCGTGGACGAGCTTCAGCGTCTTGCCGGTGTCGGCCACGTCGTCCGTGATCAGCACCTTCTTGTCGGAGAAGTCGATGGCGTTGGGGACCGGGGCGAGCATGACCGGCATTTCGAGGGTCGTCCCCACGCCCGTGTAGAACTCGACGTTCACGAGGTGGATGTTCTTGCAGTCGAGGGCGTAGGCAAGCCCGCCCGCGACGAAGACGCCACCCCGGGCGATGCTGAGGACGATGTCGGGCTCGTACCCGTCGTCGGCGATGGTCTGCGCCAGCTCACGGATCGCGCCGCCGAAGCGCTCGTAGGTCAGGTTCTCGCGCACAGGCAGGTCACTCATGTCGCTCCCGCTCACACCTGGGTCCGATGGAAGTTGAGGAAGGACCGGGAGGCGGTCGGCCCGCGCTGGCCCTGGTAACGGGAGCCGTACCGGTCACTGCCGTACGGGAACTCGGCCGGCGAGCTGAGCCGGAACATGCACAGCTGCCCGATCTTCATACCCGGCCAGAGCTTGATCGGGAGCGTCGCGAGGTTGGAGAGCTCCAGCGTGACGTGCCCGGAGAAGCCGGGGTCGATGAACCCGGCGGTGGAGTGGGTGACGAGGCCGAGCCGCCCGAGCGAGCTCTTGCCCTCAAGGCGCGACGCCAGGTCGTCGGGCAGGCTGATGACCTCGTACGTGCTCGCGAGCACGAACTCCCCGGGGTGGAGGATGAACGGCTCGTCCCCCTCGGGTTCGACGAGCCGCGTCAGGTCGGCCTGCTCGACGGAGGGGTCGATGTGGGGGTAGCGGTGATTCTCGAACACCCGGAAGTAGCGGTCGAGCCGCACGTCGATGCTTGAGGGTTGCACCATGGATGCGTCGTACGGATCGATACGGACCCGCCCGGCGTCGATCTCGGCCCGGATGTCCTTGTCTGAGAGAAGCACGCCCTGAGGATACGCAAGGCGCGCGGAGCCACCACAATCGTGACGACTCCACGCGCCGGGTCCTACGCCCTTACCGCTTCACTCGCTGCTTCAACTCACCGCTTCACTTGCTGCTTCTCCAGGGCCACGGGCACCGCACTGCGGAGCCGGGCACAGCGTGGGCACCGGACGAGCCGTCCGGGACCGAGCCGCTCGGCCTGCTGCATCGGGAACGAAGCGGTGCTGAACACGTGCCCTTCGGCACAACGGACGACGGTGTGCTCCATCAAGTCCACAGAGTCCCTTCCCCAAGAGCCTTCGTCTCACTGGCGTGAGTGACGACGAAAGCCACATTACGGGACGAAAGGAACGGCCCTCCAGGCGGCACTCCGACCAACCACGGACCCTCTTCGCCGCCTCCACCGTACGCCCCAACTCCCGGCCCCCGCAGCCCCGTCCACCCCCTCCCATGCACACAGGCCCCACGGCTTCAGCGCCGGGGGCCTGCCATGAGGTAGAGTGACTGAGCGTTTACGACACCGGTTCAACCGGCGTCTTACGCGGGTGTAGTTTAGTGGTAGAACATCAGCTTCCCAAGCTGAGAGTGCGAGTTCGATTCTCGTCACCCGCTCCATGACAAAGGCCCAGGTCATCGACCCGGGCCTTTTTTGCTGTCCGTTGTGATCACTCGTCGCGTGCCAGATCCGTGCCAGAACACTGATCGTCTGGATCAACAGTGCCTTCCTCCGGCACGGCCGCAGCTTCCTGGCGTGCCTTGCGGACAGTCGCGTCGAGACCGGCTGCAACTTCCTGCTGTCGATCGTCGTCCGAGTGCTGGTAGATCAGCGCCGCCTTCTCGGAGGACTGGCCGGCGCGGACCATCGTGTCCTTGAGGGTGGCGCCCGAGCGGGTCGACAGCGTGTGTCCGGTGTGGCGAAGGTCGTAGAAGCGGAAGCCCTCGGGGGCGCCGACGGCGGTACGCGCCTTGCGCCACTTCCGGCCGAAGCTGCTACGGCGGAAGGGCGCGCCTTTCTCGCCGAGGAAGACCAGGCCGTTGGGCCCCTTGCCTGCGTAGAGCTCCATGTGGATGCGGAGCTCCGGGCGGAGGAACTCCGATAGGTGCACGGTACGGGTGCCCGCCTCGGACTTGGTGTCGCCGGGAGCGCGACGGCCGTTCGTGCGCTCGGGCTCGGCGCGTCTGACCGTGATCTTCAATGCTTGGACGTCGACGTCTCGTCGGCGAAGGCCTGCCAGCTCTTCGGGACGGAGGGGGCCGTAGGCACCGAGGTAGACCATGAGGCGCCAGCGGGGGCCGATGTTGTCGGCGAGCGCGTCGACCTGGGCCACGGTGGCGATGCGACGCTCGGCCGCCTTCTCCTTTCCTGCGCCCTTGATCCGGCACGGGTTGCGCTTGATCAGGTCGTCGTCGACGGCGGTCTCCATGATGCCTTTCAGCAGGCGGTACGCCTTGGCGGTCGCGGTCTTGGCTCCGGTCGTACGGAGACGCTCGGCGCGCCACTCGCGAACACTTGGCGCCGTGATCTCGTCCAAGTCGGACTCACCGAAGGTGGGCAAGAGGTGGTTGTCGAGGAGGTAGTGGTAGAGGTCCACGCTCAGCACTTCGAGGTCCCGTTCTTCGACCCACTTCGCGGCGTAGACGCGGAAGTTGACCGACCCTGCCTCTGGGTCGCGCCACTCGCCCCGTCTGATCTCCGTCTGCTTCTCGGCGAGCCAGTCGTCAGCCTCCGTCGTTGTCGCGAAGGTTTCCGGCGCGGGACGCATCACGCCGTCCGGTCCCGGATAGCGCGCTTGATACCGGCCGGACGCGAGCCGTCGGATCGCGCCGAAACGGCGACGCCTGCCCTTGTTGTTGGCCATCAGGCAGCCCTCCTGCAGCTCGGGCGAGGGCGCCTCAGCGGCTCGACGGTGCGGGAACTGATGAAGTCCTCGACCGCGCTCTCGGGGATGCGGACATGCCGACCGACCTTCACGTACCGGATGCGCCGCTCCTCGATCAGCCGCCGAGGGAAGCGGGCAGTCGTACCGAGCAACTCGGCGACCTGGTCGACGGACAGGTATCGGTCGTTCATGTGGTGGGCTCTCCTTCCGCTCCAGGCGCAGGGGCGAGGGTCGCGGCGAGCCATTCCTCACCGCGTGTGAGGCCGATTCCGGCGAAGGACCAGTGGGCGAGGACGTACGTCGTTTCCTCCTGGTCGTCGAGGGCGGGGCGCAGCTCCTCGGGCAGGGCCGCCAGTGCCTCTGCGCGCCGCCATTCGGCTCGGGCGCTGCGGAGCGCACCGAGGGTGGTGGAGTAGCGGCGGGTCTTGGTCGAGAAGTGGCCGCGGAAGCCGAGCATGTGGGCCCAGGCCCTGAGCCTCAGCTCTTCCAGGTCGCGG
The DNA here is from genome assembly GCF_040606085.1 of Streptomyces sp. NPDC005485. Taxonomy (NCBI): domain Bacteria; kingdom Bacillati; phylum Actinomycetota; class Actinomycetes; order Kitasatosporales; family Streptomycetaceae; genus Streptomyces; species Streptomyces sp. NPDC005485. The sequence continues at coordinate 39,316 of NZ_JBEXDZ010000015.1, forward strand.
CGCGCGCCGAGGGTCCAGGCGGTTCGGATCAGCCGACGTGCGTGCTCCGTGATCCGTACGCGGTCGAGCTCGGCGAGGAACTTGATCGGCCGGTCCAGGGTGCCGGTCGCGGCCTCTGCGCCCTTGGTCGCGTACTTGGCGATGTAGGCCGCCACCGCGCGTTCCGTCAGCTCGGAAGAGCCGTCGAAGTCGGCCGATCGGATGGGGCGTACGTCGAGTTGGCGCCCGAAGGTGAAGACGTGTGCCCGGCCGTCGAGCACGGGGCCCGTCACTGTTGCCTTGGCCGTCGCGGCGGCGATGGCGTCGGTCAGGAGCTCGGCCGTGGCCCAGGCAGGAGGAGCGGTACTCCCGCCCTCTGGCCCGTCGATGCGGATCACGGCGTGAAAGTGCACGGCGCCCCGCCGCTGGTACTCGGCGACCTTGGCGAAGGACACGCGAGCGTGGTCAGGGAAGGCCCGCTGGGTCAGCCCCGCCCGCTTGGCCACCTCTCTGCGGAGATAGATGGAGAACCGGCGCCAGAGCATTCCGGCGTGAGCGTTCCAGAGGACCGCCGCTTCGTAGTCGTACGTGGCCGGGTCGAGCGGAGTGCCGAGGGTGCCGTCGTCCTGGTCGTGGAGCGTGCCGCAGCGGCACGGGCGCACGGTGCCCCGCCGGTCGGCGGGTCGGTTGTGGACCGGACCAAAGCCGGGTGCGGTGAAGGTGGCGAACACTCGGGGGTGCGCGGTGACGGTCTCGGGGGTTCCTTTGCCGCCTCGCAAGCCCGCTGTGATCAGGTGGTAGGTGTCGCGCCGGTAGGTCTCGGCGCAGGCCGAACAGCGGGTCGTACGACGGTTGTTGCACCGCACGAGCAGACGGCCGGCGGGGAGCGTGGACGAATCCAGGTGGTGCAGGACACGGTCGATCTCTCCTGTCTGAGTGTTGAGTTGGTACTCGGTCCGGCGCCCGTCGAGGCGTACGGGGTTCGTACACCCGCCGAGGCCGCGCAACTGCCGCACGAGGGTCGGCATGTTGCCGAGCGTCGCGAGCGCCCCCAGGTCTGCGAGCGGGGGCGAAGTGCGTCCGGTAGTAATGGAGCTGTCCTTTCGACTGCGTTCGGGAGGGTCCGTGCCTGCCGGGGCGGCGGGATGCTTGGCGGTATCGAGGCCGCCCCCGGCAGGCTGGTCAGCGCTTCGGAGCGCCATTGAGCAGGGAGCGCAGCACCACGGCCGCGATGGACACGGACACGGCCGTTATGGCGACCGTGGCCAGGAGCGCGGTCAACACCACGCCTACGACCAGAACGGCGGCGACAGCCCCGGCGCCGAGGCCCACGTACGGGGCGAGCGGACGACCGGCGGAGGGTGCCGGGGCGTGCGTGCACGAGCAGGCGACCGGGGCGTGATGACGCTCGGCGGAGACGGCCGAGGTGATCACGTGAGTGGTAGGGAGCGGTGCGGCGTCGGGCAGTTTCGGGCGGAGCAGCATGGCGGTTTCTCCTCTCAGCGGTTGGTGCCGTTGACGACGTCGACGCCGGACCGCGTACCGGACTCGATGGCAGGGGCGAGAAAGGTCTGCGAGAGCCAGAAGCCGAAGAGCGCGATCACGACAGCGACCCAGAGGCGGATGCCGAGGAACTTGATCGCGGCCCAGGCGACGACTCCGAGGACGAAGACGAGGGGCAGGCTGACGGTCACGGAGATCTCCTCAGCGGGCCGAGCAGCGGTGGGTGCGTGCGGCCAGCTCGGCGGCAGCCCGGCTGTCGTAGTCGGTCGAGAAGCCGCAGCGGGGAGCGGTGCAGGCGGCGGTGTGCTTCTCGCGGCCTCGGCCGTCGTAGAAGGTGCCGACCTGTACGGGACCGATGCGGATCACTCGGCGGAAGCGGCGTTCGGCAGTCATGAGCGGGTCTCCTTCTGGTCGGTGAAGTCGGCGACGTGGTCGGCCAGCCAACGGCGGATCTCGGCGCCCTCCTGGTCGTCGGCGTTGAGGATCACCGGCTCGGCGACGAGGACGGCCTCGGTGAAGCAGTTCTGGCGGGTGAGTTCGGCAGCGCGCTGGAGAGCGCGCAGGGTGGACGGTCGCAACGGCGGATTCCTTGTCGATCAGGTGAGTTGGGCGGCGATGGCCTCGGCGAGCGGGGCCGGGACACCGAGCCGGGCGCGAAGGGTGGCGGTGTCGATGGGTGATCCCGTACGGGTGCGGTGTTCGGCGGCGACCTTCCGGGCGTGGTCGACGAGCGCCGCCGGAAGCCGGTCGACCGGAGCGGCAGTCTCGGTGATTGGTTCAGGCGCCAGGGCGATGGCGGGCGGCTCTGGAACGGCCTCGGAGGCCCGTCCCAGCTCGGGTGCCGTATCGGCCGTGTCGTCGTACGACTCGGCGACCGGTACGGGGCGATCGGTGGGACTGTGAGCAAGCAGGGTGCCGCCCAGGAAGGCGACCGCCGGCCAACCGGCAACGGCGATGCGGAGCCAGGCCGGAACGTCGTCGAGGTCGAGGAGACCGGCTGTGGCGACATTCGCCCCGAGGCTGGCAACGAGCGCGACCAGGAACCAGGACCATCCGGCCGCCTTGGACTCCCCCGACCGCAGCCGCTTCCAGGCGGCGACCAACAGGAGGTCGACGCTCACCGGATAGGCCCACGCCTTCCAGCCGTCCTGTCCTGCGGCTACGGCCACGTCGTGCAGATGCGCGAAGGACAGCGCGGCGGCGATGACCGCTTGGATCAGTACGGCATCCACGCGGACCGGCCCGGCGCGCATCGTGCTCACCGTTCCTCGGCCTCGTCGGCAGCGGCACGAGCGATGCGCGCCACTTCAGCGGCCTCGGCGTCACCGGGCATCGCGGCGGCGATCCGCTCCAGCAGATCGGCCTTACGAGCCGCCAGGCCAGCCGAGTTTCCGTCGCCGGTACGAATCTCCCTGACGTCTGCCAAGAACTCGGCGATCTCGTGCACGGTGGGGCGTTCGGCCATCTCTGATCACGTCCTCTCATTCGATTTCGGGCATGGCGGGGGTAGGGACTCGGCACGAGACGGTCGCGCCAACCGGTGAGGGGGTGTGGTCAGCCGGTCGCCGGACTCGGCTTGGCCACCGCGATCGGAGCGGTCACGAGAGAGACGGGAACGTGCGTCCGGAAGCGCTCCAAGGCCGGTATGTCCGGGGCGAGTTCGGCCGTCTCCCGGCAGATGGCCGCAGCATCAGCGAGGGAGAGGTACGGAGTACGGATACGCGCCCAGCCGCCGGAGGAGTCGCCGACCACTGCCAGTCCCGGCAGCTTGGCCGGAATCGTGGAAGCGACGCCGACCGCCTCGGGGGCGATGTCGCCGAGCGCCATCTTGGCCGACGCCTCATCGTTGACGCGGTGGCAGACGCGGCCCGTGAGTTGAGCGCGGAGCATGGTCGCGCCCTTGCCGAGCTCGGCGCCGAAGCGCTGCCCGCAGACCTCCAGGTAGATCCCCGCCGCCCGACCGAGCTGAGCGAGCCGGATGAGCTGGGTGACCATCTCGTCCCGCCGTTCCTCGTCCTTGCGCGTGGCGACGAGGAACAGTTCGGCGACCTCGTCCACGAACAGCACGATCGGCGCGGGGCGTTCGTCCTCCGGAAGGCCCCAAATGTCCGAGGTGATCTCCTCGTCGGGCATGCCGGGCGCTATCCCCTGCCGGGCCTTGATCAGGTCGTACCGGTCCTCCATTTCCTTGATGAGTACGGGCAGCAGTTCCGCTGCCTCGCTCGGCTCGGTGGCCAGCGCCGACAGTCGAGGGGCGAACGGCGCCAACTCCACACCGCGCTTGCAGTCGATTCCGACGAGGGCGACCGGCTGAGCTGCCAGCCCTGTCAGCAGGTTCCGCAGGAACATCGACTTCCCCGACAGCGTGGCCCCGAGCACGAGTTCGTGTGGGACGGCCCTGTAGTCACGGACGAACGCGGTCGCGTCCTCCCGCAGAGCCACCGGCACCGCCAGGAGGCCACCCTCGACCGCGCGGGGCATCTTCACCTTCCGCAGCACGTCGAAGCCGACCAACCGCAGCTCGACCACGCCCGGTTTGATGCTGCGGACGTGCACAGCATGGACGCCCCACGCATGCCTGAGTCGCTCGCACGAGGCAGCCACATCAGCCGGCTCCTGGCCGGGCGCGAGCCGCAGCCGCACCCGGAGCCCCGTGGACGTCGGGCGGAGCAGACACCGCCGGGGAGGCACCGGGCGCACCTCGCGGCGCGTGGTCGCCCTTACGGCCAGGGCCCGCAGCCGGGACGGTTCGACGGTCAGACCGCACGCATCCATCGTGGAGCCGTACGAGGTCATCAGCCGTACCGCCGACATCGGCAGCCCGACCGTGGCCCAGTAGACCGCCGGGTGCGCCTTCCGGGCGTATACCGCTCCGCCCATGGCGGTGAGCGGCCCGCTCAGCTCTACCAGCGTCATCAGCTCGGACACGAGATCAGCTCTCCTGCCCGGCGGGGAAGGCTCCGGGAACCACAGCAGCCGCCCGATAGGCGATGCCGTGGCGGGCCTGCCCGCTGAAGACGCTTTCCCACGGCCGGGCGATCAGCCCGGGGAGGGAGACCGGAGCGCCGACGGCCAGGCCGTCTGTCACCCCACTCTCCGGAACGGTCACCGCGATCAGCGAGGACTCCCCCTCGTCGATGTAGACCACGCCGACCTTCATCAGCGACTCACCGCTGACAGCATCCTTGGCGATCTCGCCCGTCTGCCGGTCCTTGACCTTCGGCTCGGGAGCTTCGGTCAGCAGGATCGTCGCGGCCGAGGTCTCGACACGGATCACACGCACAGAACTTCTCCTTCGATCGGTACCCGCCAGACGACCTGACAGGTTGACTTAGCAAGTTCGAAGCTAGGGATGCCAAGTTGACTTGTCAAGTGAGATCCCGGGGGGAGAGGAGCCCCAATACCCCTTATCCGCTGGTCAGTTCAGCCGGTAGACGTCTTCAAGTTCCTGGCGATCAGCAGGCAGGAGGACGTCTGACACCTGGAGCGCCTCCCCCGACACGCCACAGGCCACGACGAGCACGCTGAGAACCGGTCCGCCTTCGGCCATGTCCAGGAGACCCGCCTCATCGTGCGAGGCAAGCCGGGCCGACACACGCTCGGTGACGTGATCGAACCGAACCCTCTTCCGTGATTCGAGATGCGCGCGGGCACTTTCGCCCAGCTCCGCAGGTTCGCCCAGCTCGGTCCCCTCGGCCAGGCCCACGGGGAAGTAGGAGGAGACCAGCTCGATCGGCTCGCCGTTCTCCTCGACGAGGAATCGCCGGGCAAGCACCTTGGTCCGCTTCGGCACGCCCAACACCGAGGCAACCCGCTGCGGCGCCGGCACCACGCCCACATCCACGATGCGCCCAGGAGTCTGCGACTCGTCGCGCTCCAGCGCGGCACGGCCCCGACGGTCTCTCTCTTCGACCTCTTCGGGGCGGCCGCGAACGATCGTGCCGAACCCCTGCCGGGACTCAAGCCAGCCGTCCCGCTTCAGGAGCTCCAGCGCCCGTACGACAGTGGGTCGGGACATCCCGAACGACTGCACCAGCTGGTTTTCACTCGGGACGCGGGAGCCGGGCGGATACGTGCCGTCCTCGATGCGGCGCTGAAGCGTCTGCGCCAGACGCACGTACTTCGGCGCCTCCACCTCGTACGCCATCGATGTCCACCCGTCAGATTGGCCAAGTCAACTGGTCAACCACTCTAGCGTTCCATCCACGGGCGGAACATACCGTCCACGGATGGAACGACGGCTCCCGCTCAGGCAGGCCACGCCTTCTCGACGACGAACGAAACAACAGTCCCGCCGTACGAACTCGGCCCCGCGTACCAGCTGTCCGACAACGCATTGACCAGGCATAAGCCGCGTCCGTGGGCCTCATCGGCAGTCGGCTCCCGCAGACGGACATTCGCGGGGAACCCAGGGTTGTGCACGTCGACACGCAAAGACCCTCGCTCGCGCCACCACTCGACTCGCACGAGCCACTCCTCGTCAGCCTTGCCGTAGAGGATGGCGTTGGTGACCAGCTCGGAGATCATCAGTACGCAGTCGTCGAGCGGACACATCGGCTGGTGGGGCTCGATGAACTTGCGGAACCATCGACGCGCCCGGGAAACGGACTCCGCCATGGGGTAGAGCGTCATGGCGCCGAGCGGTTCCCGCTTCTTCGTGGCGCCGCCACGGTCGTCTTCACTGCCCTGCATACGCGCCTACTCCTCACCGGTGCCGTCACAGTCAAGGCAGCGGCGCTTGGACGTTGCGCGGGGCCGGCCGTTGGCCGACGCCATCACGAGAGCCGAGCGGGAGCTGACGTGCTTCCAACCTCGCCCACGACACCCCCGGCAGACGGAACGTGCCTCGCTCCTCGGCCGGTCAACGCCCACGACGCGCCCCTCTCCTCCAAGTGGCTAAGGCCACTTCCTGGATAGTGGCATTAGCCACTTGGAGCCCGCAAGCACTTCGCCGAGATCGGCGGCATCAACTCACGTGAGGGGGTAGCCCTGTTCGAACGCCCAACGACCGGGCGGGTAGGTGGCCTCGGCGAATTCGAGCGGCCGATCCTGCAAGTCATAGACCACGTGATGCACAATCAAAACCGGCGCCGACGACTCCAGTCGAAGGTCCGCGACCTCATCCTCAGTGGCCGCTCGCGCACACATCCGGTCCTCGGCATAGCTGCCTTGACGACCCGTCATGTTCTCCACGTACATCAGCGTGCCCTCTTGGATACGCTCCGGGTCCATCAACTTCGGTGCACGCTGACCGACTTCCGGGCCGAACCAAGAGGTAGAGATCGTGATCGGACCGTCCTGATTGTTGGTCACGCGCCGCCTGTGCACAGCCCGCCGATCCTTGACCAGGCCGAGCGCCTCCGCAACATGATCCGGCGCATCCATCCACCCGGCCGACGTGATCACGGCGTACTCACCAGCCGTGTAGATCTTCCCAGTCTGCCGCGCCCGGCCGTAGAGCTCCCGGGCCCGCCGATTGACCTGAAGACTCCGCACATACGTGCCCGAACCCTGCCGCTTCTCGACGAGACCCTGTTGCCGCAACGCCTCCAACGACCGAGCCGCCGTCGGCCGCGAAACGCTCCAGTCCGAGGCAAGCTGCCGCTCCGAGGGCACCTCGTCGCCCGCCCGCAGGTCACCGCGCAAGATCTGATCGCGGATGAAGTGCGCGATCTGCAAGTACTTGGGCTGCGCCTCTTCGATCTGCGGCATGAACCCTCCCTCAAGTGGCTAAGTCCTCTTGCCACTATAGGGTGAGTGGCTAAGTCGCCAACCCGTAGGCTGACCGGGTGACTCGGTTGATCGTGGCAGCCGGAGGCGGGGGCGACGCAGTCGCCGCCGCAATGCTGGACGCCGCCCTGTACGGCGACGAGGACCCAGCGGTAGTCCTCACCTACGCGTGGGACCGCCTGTTGATCGACCCGGTCCCAGGCCCCCGAGGCCCCGCCAACTTCACAGGCCTGCGCCCACTGACCCCCGCAGTCCAAACCGTCCCCGGCAACGCGGAACCGATAGCGCCCGCGGGCTCGACGCTCCCCCGCCTGGCACGCGAACTCCCGCAGACCTTCGCGCTCATCGACCCGCACCACGGCGCTGAGGGCATCACACGCCAACTCGAAGAACTGATCGCCCACCTCGCGCCTGAGTCGATCGACCTACTCGACGTAGGCGGCGACATCCTGGCCCAGGGCGACGAACCCACACTCCGCAGCCCACTGGCCGACGCCCTCACGCTCGCAGCGTGCTCCCAAGTCCTCGCCCCGGTACGCCTCTTGGTCGCCGGCCCAGGCCTGGACGGAGAGCTCCCCGCCGAGCAACTCCGCAGCTGCCTGGGTCCAGTTGCCCTCACCCTGACGCCGGATCACGTCGAACTGATCAGCAGCGTCCTGGAGTGGCACCCGTCCGAGGCAACCGCGATGCTGGCCGCAACGGCACGAGGTGTGCGCGGCCTCTGCGAAGTCCGAGACGCGGGCCTGCCGGTCCCCCTGACCGACGAGGGCCCGACCATCCACGAAGTCGACCTGGACGAGGCCCTCAGCCGCAACCGTCTGGCCCAAGCCCTCGTGATGACGACGAGCCTCGACGAGGCAGAGCAGCACAGCCGCGAGATCTGCGGATACTCGGAGATCGACTACGAGCGCAACAAGGCCTCTTGGCTCGGCACTCTTCCTCAGCAGAACCTCGACCCGAAGACGACGCTGGACCAGGTCGCCCAGTTCGAAGCTGAGGCCCGCTCCCGCGGAGTCACACACACGACCTTCCGCCGCATCACCGAGGCCATCGGCCTTTCCGGAGCCCGGCGCGAGCCCCTCAGAACTCTGCTCATCGAGAGCCGGCCGGAGCAGTACGCGGCTCCGCTGTGGCGCATCGCATGACGGGCAATGCTGACCGCATGCCCGTGGACCTGCCTGATCCGGAAAGGGTGCTGACCGAGACCAACTGGGCCGCAATGGAACATGGAATGGGGCCTGCTGCGGACGCGCCTGAGATGCTCCCGTCTTTGTTGGATGCCGACCAAGACGTGAGGTCCCAGGCTCTGAGCTATCTGGTCCACGTGCTGAACCACCAAAGCACGCTGTACGACTCGACTGTCCCCGCCGCGCTCTACGTGGCCGCTGTCCTCGCCGATCCACGTACAGCACTCCCCGTAGACAAGAAGCCGCACGACTTCCCCGGCCCGCTGCGCGCTGAGTTGCTGGGCTGGTTGGACTCGGTCGCCAACGAGGTTTGTGACGAGGCCGAGGCGATAGGTCGCCGCCATGGCTTCCCCCTTGAGGAGTACCCTCCGGCCGTCCAGACCCGCGAAATCCGTCCGCTGCTATTCCGGGCGGTCCATGCGTGCATCAACGACTCGGACCCACATGTACGCGAGGCAGCCATTGCCGCTTGCATGCCCCTGGCGGACGACCCGCGATTGATTCCGCACCGAGCAACGCTGGCCCCTCTGTTGCGCGACGTACTGGCCACAAGCAAGCTCTGGCAGTACCGCGAACGAGCCATCGAAGCCCTCGCCATGTGGGGCGAGGACACCGCAGGACTTGAGGTCCAGCGAGAGCCGTTCGAGGTCTGCGACTCGGAACTCTCGACGGACAGCACCTCTACCTGGCCTGCCGGGCCCAGGTTCGCTCTGGGAGACGATTCGGGCCCGCCCTTCTGACCGTTGGGTTATCAGGCCCGACCAACCCGTGCCAGCGACTGAGTTACAACCTTCCTCACGGGTTCAAGGCGGCTCGCTCCGCTCCCCGCGCGCGGCCCGACCCCCGGCCGGGCCTGCGCTCCTGTCTCCGCCCCGCTCCAGCCCGGCCGGCGCCCATGCCGCGCGCCGAGCAGTCAACCGCCTGATCTCAGAGAAGGGATACGTCGCGGCTGGGGCGGTCGGCTCCACGGCTTTAGCCACCTCCCCGGTCAGGGTCCCGCGTCGAGCAAGACCAGGGAGCCACTCGTGCTCATTGCGGTCAGGCCCAAAGCCTGCCCGAGTTGCCAACCAGCGTACGGCCCCCTGATCATGCCCGACCCCAAACCGGGCAGGCCACCGGCCAAACCCGCTCCGCCGACCTAGGAGTCACGCGAAGAATCTGCGTTTGTCCCCGCTGAGGCTCGCGAAGTGTTTGCAGTGCTAGTGCCTAGACAAGAACTGCGCGGTGTGCCGCGCGATAGCGAAGGTCAAACAGGATCTTCGGCATCGAAGCCCTCGATGCGCAATCTTTCTGCGCACTCGGGTTCGCCGCGAGCCGCGAGGAAGCTGATCAGCTCCTGATCCGCACCGTGCGTACCTGCGTGTACTTCGTCGTAAAGCCGGTCAATGTTTCCCTCTCTGGCCAGCAACTTGACCAAGTCATCAGCGGCAAGAGAATCGCCGGCGTCGGCGTGCGTCGTGAGTGTGTCGATGGCCTCATCAATGCGGTTCTCCTCGACCAGCAACTGGGCCAGCCGATGCGCGGCAAGAGGAGAGTCCTCGAAGGTGCGAAGAAGGTGAATGGCCATCTCGGTATCACCCTTTTCGGCTAGCAACCATGCCAGTCCACTAACGTTACGCGCGACTCTGTCGTGGGCGCGGAGCAACTGGATGGCCTCATCAATATCGCCATGCCTAATCAGCAGCTCTGGCAGTAGGCCAATGGCGTAGGTGTCGCCAGCATCGGCACGTGCCCGCAATTTGACGATGGCCTCGCTGAGGTCGCTCTGCTCAGCCAGCAAGTGATCCAGTTGGTCGGCAGCGGCCCTATCGCCAGCATCGGCACGTGCCCGCAGAGCCTCGGTGTCCCCCTGTTTGGCATGCAGCTTCGCCAGTTCGGCCGCGGCCAGCCCGTCTCCGACGTCGGCGCGGGCCCGCAATATGTCGATGGCCTCACCCTGGTTGCCTTGCTCAAACAGCAAACTAGCCAGTCGACGCGCGAAAATGGAATCGCCAGCGTCGGCGCGCACCCGCAACTCGTCGACGTCACCCTGCCTGGCAAGCAACCTAGCCAATTCGCCTGCGGCAGCCCTATCGCCGGCGTCGGCGCGCGCCCGGAGTACATCGCTGGCCTCATGGACGTCGCCCTGGCCCGTCAGCAGCTCGGCGAGTGCGCCAGCGGCATAGAAGTCGCCGACGTCAGCGCGGGTTCGCAGCGCGTCGAGGTCCCCCCGTTTGGCCAGTACTCCTGTCAACTGGCGAGCGGCATGACGATCGCCAGCGTCGGCACGAGCCTGCAACGCGTCGACGTCACCCTGCTGAGCTAGCAAGGCAGCCAGCTCGCCTACAGCGTCGAAGTCGCCGGCGTCTGCACGGGTCCGCAACATGTCCATGGCTTCGCCAACATCGCCGTGCTCAATCAGCAAACGTGCCAGCCGCCGGGCAGCGTAAGAGTCGTCGGCGTCGACACGGGCCCGCAAGATGTCCTTGGCCTCATCAAGGTTGCCCTGCTCCAGCAGTAGCTCAACGAGGGCGCGAGCGGCATGACGGTCGCCAGCGTCGGCACCGGCACGCAATGCATCGATGTCACCCCGCTCAGCTAGCAAGGCAGCCAGCCGCGTGGCGGCGTTGGGGTCGTCAGGGGCAAGGATGGTGTAGAGCGCTTGCGCCTTCTGGGGCAACAGTCGGCGTCTGGCGCTGTCGGCGAGTCTCCAGCGGTCGTCGTAGTCGGTGACGTGGTCGATGAAAGCGTGCCAGGTGTGCGAGGGCACCCGGATGCTGCGGCGTTGACGGACAAGGTCCTGCAGGAGGAAATCGGCGACCGTGAGGCCGCGTACACCACGGTGATCAGCGGTTGGAATGATAATGAGGGGAGCGGTGGCTCGGTCGTCACGGCGTATTGTGCTGGTGAGTTCGGCCAGGGCTTGATCGAACCAACTGTCATCGGGTTGAACGCTAGTGAGATATCCGCGGGCCGCGGCGCGCAGCAGATCGGTGGACAGGGGGGCTTGTATGCCAAGGCGACGAGCATCGACGGCCGCGTGGATTATGGTCTTGTTGAGGTCCGTGGCCTGTTGATAGCGGCGCATGATTTGTGGGGCACCGGCGAGGGCCTCGGTGACGTTGTAGTCGGTGTCGGCTACCGCTCGGGCCAGGCGTGAGTCCCGTGCCGCAAGAGTTGCTGCTCGGGAACGCTCGGTGCGCGAGAACGACTCCAACGGAATCTCGGTCACTGCCGCACTGCTGAGAATGTCCATGGCCGCCGGGTAGCGGGGCCGCTGGCCACCGGGCGCTGTCGCCGACTCACTGCCACGCAACTCGGTTGCGTACTGCGGCCACAGCGTTCCCACTATGACCACAGGCGTGTCCGCAGTTAGCAATTTACGGACCGCCGCCGCGGACAGAGGGCTGTAGTTGGCCTGCTCGTCAGTCACATGGTAGGGGCCGGGAAGGAAGCGTTGCAGTTCATCCAGCCACACGAGCAGTTTTGGCAGGGGAAAGGCAACGCTGGCTAGGGTGTTGACCAAGCCACCGTCTCCCAAATCTGGCGCGAGAACTGCGAAGTCGGGCAGTTCCTTGCGGGCCGACTCGTACAGCAGCCGGGTTTTTCCAACGGACGAGTTTCCCACCAGTACCAGGAACCCTCCCTCCCGGCTAGCGGTACCCATCCAGGTGCGCACCCGCTCACCAGCGTCACGCTCAACGAAGACGGGAAAGTAAGGATCCGGGCCTAGCTGTGGCTGGTGCATGGGTTGGCGCCTGCGGTGCAGCCAGCCCGCTCGTTGAGACTCCTGCGCTGCTGTCGTCGGCTGGACAGGCGGATCAGGCGGGATCGCTTCGTGCACACGAAGCATCAATCCGTCAGCTCCCCCAGCGCCGATCCGCGGCAATCGCTCCTGGCGGCCGAGATGCTGGCGCAACCGGTCCACCGCGCGATATTCCTCTTCAGCCATGGTTTGGCGACGGGCGGCCCACTGCTCCAGCCCTCCTGCCCCGACCACGCCCAGAACCGCGATTGCCACAGCCGCAAGCCACGGCGGGCACCACGCCAGCCACGATGGTTGCTCCTCCAGCTCCAACAACGCCACCACCCCGGCGGCCGCACCTAGCACCACCACCGGTGCGACAACCCGCCGTGCCCGGATTCGATACCCCCGTGCCATGGCGTCACCCCCAGCGTTCGCGTACGTCCACTCTCGGTACTCCTTGCCCCATCCAGGATCGGGCTGAATCACTCGCGCCGCAGTCCCTGAGCGCCGGGCCCCGCCGGAGGCACCCCGATGGCCTCCTAGCCGAGGGATCGGAAAAGAGGTCGTGCCAGAACCGTGCCAGGTCATGCGGGGAACCACGGGGAACAGCGGGAAACACAACGTGCACCTATCAGGTGCTAGCACAGTCCTGTCGCAGGCCAGAAGGATGCCCACGTCTGTGTCACCTGAGCTTCCCAAGCTGAGAGTGCGAGTTCGATTCTCGTCACCCGCTCTTTTCTGAAGCCCCAGGTCAGCGACCTGGGGCTTGTTCATTGGGGAGCCGTTGCTGCGTTTTGCGGGCATTTCTGCGCCCCGAGATCGGGCACGTAGAGGGCAAGCGCGCCTCGCGGGGGCGCCCCAATCGCGTCGCAGCGTGGCGGTGACCTGCACTTTCACGTAGATGAGCCGGAGGCGAGCCCTCAGCCCGCTGTCCCCCGGGCGAGGGCGACAACCGTCCTGCACGTGCTTCGTCGTGGCCGGTGCACAAGCCCCTTGCGGGAGGGGGCACTTGACCGCCGAGGACCCTGCGTCAGAGCGGAAGGTCCTCGGGGAGTACCCGGAACGCCTTGTAGCGGCCCAACGGGCGTACGGCCCGGAAGTCCCGTCGGTCGAGGGTGAGAATCGCGTCCGTGTCGTAGTCGGCGGCAAGCGCCACGTTCACCGCGTCGGCGAGGTCGAGGTCCAGCGCGCGGTAGCGGACACGGACAGACTGGGCGGCACCCAGGTGGTCCTCCGTGATCTCCGGCAGGACGACACGCCCCCGGCTCATCCAGCGCCGCAGGTCGTCGACCGCGCTGAGGGCGGCCTCCCTGCCGAGCTCACGCGTCGCCACGTGATCCAGTTCGGCCAGCAGGAGCGGGGACATGACCAGTAGGCCGGCCGCCATGATCGCCTCGTTCGCCGCCCCGTGTTCCGGATGAGACGAGTCCAGGGCTGCCAGAAGGCCGGACGTATCGGCGATAACAATGATCACGCGGCGGATCCGGAACCCGAGCCGGCCTCACGCCGGGCGGCGTCGGCGACCGTGTCGCGGACCTCCGACTTGGACGGCGTGCGCCCCGGCCCCTCGAAGGTGCGCGAGAACAGCGGCTCGTCCCAGACCCGGTTCGCCATGGCCGCAAGGTGGATGCCCTGGCGGATGATCTCGGCCTCGCTGATACCCCGGCGCTTGGCGGCCTCCTTGATGATGGCCAGGTCCTCGGGGTCGGCGTAGACGTTCGTGCGCTTCATGGACATGTACCAAGCGTAGTCCATGTACCGGATTGATGTATCCGGTGTGCTTTCCCATGTCCCGTTGACGGGGACCAGCCGAGCCGACTCCACAGGCCCCGTCCCAGTGCCGGACTGTGCGCACCTCGGTCGGGCCACGTGCGGCGAGAGCTCAGCATGGGCAGTGGCGCTGGGCCGGTCCCGCCGTCGCACCGCGTCGACTCCCCTCGGTCGCACCGATCAGGACATCTCGGCGCCGATCCCGCTGTCGCGGGTGTTGCTCAGGAACGGTGTGGCGGACAGGGTTCCGTCCGGGCCGCGCGGGGCGGTCGTCTTCGAGGCTTCGGTGAGGTGCAGTGCCGTCGTCGTCCAGCCCCGTTGGTTCCACGAGTTGCCGGTTTGCCGTGCCGCGTCGCCCAGCCACGATTCGGGGTGGTTCGCCAGGGCGAGGTTGTGCTGGAGCGTCGCGGCGGAGTGGACGAAGGCGAAGCCCGCAGCCCCGTTGCGATAGGCCGTGTCGTTCGTCAGCCGTGGGGCCGCCCTGTCGCCGACCTCGGTGAATCCGAAGCCGGCGTTGTCCCAGGCTGCGCTGTCCGTGGTGATCTGGGCGGCCTGGGCCGTCGTATCCCCGCCGAGTTTGAAGCCGCTTCCCCCGCTGGAGAAGTCCACTAGGCCCCAGCGGTTGACGCCGTTGCCGAACGACCAGGTGTGATCGATGGTGACGGCGCCCGTGAAACCGCTGATGTCCATGCCGTCGCCGGAGTTGTCGTAACTGCGGCATCCCTGGATCCTGTTTCCCGTGCCGGTACCGTCCCGGAACACCAGACCGTCGGCGTATCCGCCCTGGGGGCCGGTCTCGTGGTTGTTGAAGAAGTCGCTGTTCAGCACCCGGTTGTCGTGTGTTCCGGTGCCGCGGAACAGCAGTCCGCCCCGGACGTTGTCATGGACGCTCAGACGGGTGAAGACGTCGTCATGGCAGGAGTCGCAGGCGTAGCTGACGTCGGGTGCGTGTACGATCTCGATGCCCTGCACCGTCACATACGCGCCGCTCTGGACGACGAACCAGGCGCGGGACGGGAGCCGGGATCCGTCGAACACGGGCCGTTCGTCCCGGTAGTTGCTCACCGTGATGCGGCGGGACGGCGTACCGGACGACTTGAGGGCGATCGTGTCGCCCGGGTGATAAGTGCCCCCGCGGACGGCGACCGTCTGACCGGGCAGGGCCTTGGCGGCCGCCCGGGTCACCGTGGCGAACGGCCGGGCCAGGGTACCCGGATTGGTGTCGTCGCCGTCGGGGGCGACGTAGTAGTCGGCGGTCGCGACACCGGAGTAGGCACGGGCGCCGGTCGTCGCAGTGGCGGACCGCGGCGACCGCGACGCCGAGGGGGCGGAGCCGGGCAGGTGCTCGACGCTCGTGGCCGGGGACGGGAACGGGCCGCGTGCCGCCGGACCGTCGTGCGGGTGGGGGGCGTACTGGTGGACCGCGAGGGTGATGACGGCGGTCAGGGTCACCGTGGCGCCGACGACCGCGGTGGATTTGGCGGAGACCATCCGGTGAAGGCTGTGCCACAGTGAAGACAGCAGGCCGTGACCCGTGCCGTGCCGGGCGACGAGGGAGGGGATGCCCGCCGCCAGGCCGGCCGGGACCGCCAGGCCGCTGAGCCGGATCGGCAGGCTGTCGACGGAGCCCCAGGAACTGACCGCCGCCTGGCAGCGCGGGCAGTCCGTCACATGGCGGCCGAGCTTGGCCAGCACCCGCGCCCCTGGGGCGGGCGGACCGCCGTCGGTCAGTGCGCCGAGTTCGGGGCAGCGGGGTCGGGCCCGCCACGCGGCGAGCACGCCGACGGCGAGCTGGAGCTTGGCCTTCATCCGCTGGAGGCGTACGGCGGTGTGGGGAACGCTCAGGTTCATGGCCTCGGCGACCTGCTGGCGGCTCAACTGACCGGCGGCCTCCTGCCACCACAGTGCCATCTCCCGGCGTTGGTCGTCGCTGAGCCAGCGGCCGGCCTCCAGCAGATCACTGCCCGCGCGGGCCAACGTCTGCCGGTCCACGGTGAGTTCGGCGACGTCGGCGGAGGAGTCGGGTATGTCGTCCGCGTCGGTCAGCGCCAAGTGGCGGACCGAGGAGGCCTTCTGACGCCTCCCGTAATCATGCATCTGCCGGATCGCGATGGCCACGATCCAGGACCGGAACCGCTCGGGTTCCCGCAGCCGGGGAAGCGCCCGCAGAGCGCGCAGCATCGTCTCCTGGACGACATCGTCCACGTCCGGATGGCCGTGCAGACCTCGCCCGATCACGTTGTAGATCAGGGGCAGGTACTCGTGGAAGAGGGCCGCCTGTGCGTCGGTGTCACCGGAGCGGGCGGCGTTCACCAGGTCGGTGCCCGACGGCCGCGCGGTCGTGTCAGCCGCTGCGGGCCGAGCTGAAGCCTTGCGCAAAGCATCCTCACAGAGTCATCGCTCGGCGGAAGCGGTCATGATGGCACGCCGGTCGCCCTAGCAGGCACCGGGCCTGGTTTGGGGCACCTCCGGGGTGGATCCGGGGCAACTTCCGGGCGGCTTCGGGAATTTGTGTGACGGGACTTGTTATGGGCCGTGGCGGTGGGCCGTCTCCGTGATGACAGCGGAGATCTCCGTGGTGTCAGCGGAGGAAGGAAACCGAACGGCATGTACCTAAGTCGCGGCAAGCGGGCCCGGAGCAAGCGGCCCCGGTGGCGTATCGCGGGGCCGGCCGGCGTGGCCGCCCTCGTCGTCCTGGGCGGGGTCGCGACGGCGGCCACCGTGGTGACGAACTCAGGTGACCAGGCGACCGGTGTCAAGGCGGGCACGTACACCCTGGCGGTCGCCAAGAGCGGCCAGTGCATGGATCTCGTCGGGAGCGGCAAGTCCCCCGGCACGCTGATCCAGCAGTGGGGCTGCGGAGCGGGGCAGAGCAACCAGCAGTGGACGCTGGTCGACCGGGGGTCGGGCAGGTTCGGCATCAAGTCCGTGGCCAGTGGCCTGTGCCTCGACGTCCCCGGCGCCTCCACCGCCTCCGGCACACGCCTCCAGCAGTGGGGCTGCGGAACCGGTCAGACCAACCAGATGTGGACGCTGAAGCCGGCCCGGGACAACACGTACCAGATCGTCAACGCCGGCAACGGCCTGTGCGTCAGCGACGCGGGGGCGAGCACCGCGCCCGGTGCCGCCGTCATCCAGGAGACCTGCACCACCAACAGCAACAAGCGCTGGTCGCTGACCGCGGTCGGCAGCACACCGAGCACCGCGCCCTCGCCCGCGCCCACGGCCCCCTCGGGCAAGACCATCACGGTGGCGGCCGACGGCACCGGCGACGCCAGGACCGTCCAGGCGGCGATCGACAAGGTCCCGGCGAACAACACCAAGCCGGTGACCATCGCCGTCAAGAAGGGCACCTACCGGGGCGTCTTCACCGTCCCGGCCGACAAGCCCTACGTGACGCTCAAGGGCCTCGGGTCCGCCCCCTCCGACGTGGTGCTGGTGGAGAACCACCCGGCCGACGCGAAGAAGCCGGACGGGACGCCGTACGGAACCAACGGCAGCGCGACCGCGTTCGTCAGCGGGCACGACTTCTCGGCATCCAACCTGACCCTCTCCAACGACTACGACAAGGGGACCGTCGGCACCAGCCAGGCGGTGGCGCTCAGCCTGTCCTCCGACCGGGCGGTCTTCACCAACGTGCGGATCCTCGGCCACCAGGACACCTTGCTGCTCAACGAGTCCGCGCGGGCCTACTTCCTGAAGTCCTACGTGTCCGGCACCGTCGACTTCGTCTTCGGCCCCGGAATCGGGGTCTTCGACCGGTCCGAGATCCACGAGGTGGGCAACGGCGGTTACCTCACCGCCGCCAGCACTCCGGCGGCCCGCCGCTACGGATTCCTCTTCTACAAGTCGGACATCACCGGCTCCGGAACCGCGGGCACCAGCAGCCTGGGCCGCCCGTGGCGGCAGGACGGGCAGGTGCTCTACCGCGAGTCCACCATCGGGCCGTTCGTGAAGACCGGGCAGCCCTGGAGCGACATGTCCAGCGCCACCTGGAAGAACGCCCGCTTCAGCGAGTACCGCAACGCCGGCGCCGGCGCGACGGTCAACTCCAACCGGCGGCAGCTGAGCGACGCCCAGGCGGCGGACTACACCCCGCAGAAGTACCTGGCCGGCTCGGACGGCTGGAACCCCGTCACCACAACCGGCACGACCACCACCACGTCCGCCACGGTCTGCAGGCCCACCGCCTACGGAGCCAAGGCAGACGGCGTCACGAAGGACACGGCCGCCCTGCAGAAGGCCATCGACGCCTGCGCGGGCAAGGGCACGGTGGAACTGACCAGCGGCAAGTACCTCTCGGGCGCCCTGACCCTGCCCGGCGACCTCACCTTCACCCTCGACTCCGGCGCGACCCTGCTCGCCTCGCAGAACGCCGCGGACTATCCCTCCTCGGGATCGAGGCTCGCCCCGCTGCTGTCCTCGTCCGGGGCGAAGAACCTCACCATCAACGGCTCGGGCACGATCGACGGCCAGGGCGGTCCCTGGTGGACCCGGACCAGGGCCGAGTACGCGGCGGGCAAGACGCCGTCGTCCCGGCCCGGCCTGGTCGACATCGGTGACGCCTCCGGCGTGAAGATCACCGGCATCACGCTGAAGAACGCGCCCAACGTGCACATCACCCTGAAGAAGGTCACCGACGGCACCATCGACAGGATCACGATCTCGTCGCCGGCGGACTCCCCCAACACCGACGGCATCGACGTCTGGTCGTCGTCCCACGTCGCGGTCACCAACAGCACCATCGACGCCGGTGACGACGACATCGCCATCGACTCCTCGCCGCAGGGCGGACCCGCCCACGACATCTCACTGAGCAACTGCATGATCCTGCACGGCCACGGACTGTCCATCGGCAGCTTCACCGCGGGCGGCATCCACGACATCGACATCCACGACAACACCCTGAGCGGTACCAACGCGGGCGTCCGGATCAAGACCGCGCGCGGCCGGGGCGGCGAGGTCCACGACATCACCTACCGGAACCTGAAGATGACGAACGTGCGGACGCCCATCCAGGTCGTCGGCTACTACCCGAAGGTCCCCGCGGACGGCGACGCCGCCCAGGCGGTCACCAGCAGCACCCCGAACTACCACGACATCACCATCTCCGGCATCACCGCGACCGGCGCCACCGAGGCGGGTCAGATCATCGGCGTCCCCGAACGGCCCGTCACCGGGATCACCCTGAACTCGGTCACCATCAGCGCCAGGACCGGCCTGACGGTCCGCAACGCCACGGTGCGCACGAACTCCACCACGATCAAGCCGGCATCGGGCTCGGCGTATCTCGTGCAGAGCAAGGCCACCGTCCGGTGATCCCGATCCCGTAACGCACAGGGATCCCGTAACCACAGGGAGGCCGGGACCGCACCGCGGCCCCGGCCTTCCCCCGTGCGCCCGAGACGCTCGCGGCGCACGACTGTTCCGCGAGGCTTGGATCACCGGAATGCGCAACCTCTTCCCCGGCGAACCCAAGCCCGGTCCTCGACCTCAGCGACGGCCGCGCCTCCCGCCTCACCCGCGAGCAGAAGAGCCGCTTCGTCGCTCCCTGCTGGACCGCCCAGATGTACCGGCGCTTCGAAGACCAGGGACATCCACGGTCTCAGTTGTCCACCGGAGCGGGACGTGGGTGAGTTTCGTACATGCGGACCGCGACAACGAACCCGGAGACGGCGGTCAGGGCCGCGACGGTCCAGATGGCGGTGGTGAGGCTGCAGGCGTCGGCGAGGACTCCGGCGACCAGCGCGCCGACTGCGAAGCCGCCGTCGCGCCACAGGCGGTAAACGCCGACGGCGCGGGCCCGCCAGGCGGGGTGGGCGACGTCGCCGATGACGGCGAGCAGGGTCGGGTAGACCAGGGCGGTGCCGATGCCGAGCAGGATCTGGGCGGTGGCCCAGACAGAGAAGGCGGTTCCGGCGGCGACGAGGGCGATGGCGGCGGCCTGGAGGAGCATGCCCGCGGTGATGAGGTGTTTGCGGCCGATGTGGTCGGACCACCAGCCGGTGAGCATCTGGCCGGCGCCCCAGACCGCGGGGTAGAGCGCGGCGAGGACGCCGATCTGGGTGACGGACAGGCCGTGGGCGGCGAAGAGCAGAGGAAAGATGCCCCAGGCGAGGGCGTCGTTGAGGTTGTTGACCAGGCCGGCCTGGCTGGCGGCGGACAGGGCCTTGTCGGTGAGGCTGGTGCGGCGGGCGATCTGGGCCGTCGTCAGGTCCGTGGCGGCCTGTACGGGGTGCAGCGCGGCCTCGGCGCGGGCGTGGTCGCGGGTCTCGCGGACGAAGACGGTGGACAGGCCCAGGGCCAGGACCAGGTAGGCGGCGCCGAGGAGGAACGGCTCCGGTCGCAGCCCGGCGTGTTCGGCGATGGCGCCGGTGCCCATGGCGGTGGCGGCGACCGCGACATAGCCGGCGGCTTCGTTGAAGCCTATGGCCAAGCCGCGGCGTTCCGGGCCGACCAGGTCGATCTTCATGATGACCGTGGTGGACCAGGTCAGGCCCTGGTTCATGCCGAGAAGGACGTTGGCCGCGATGATCCAGCCCCACGAGGGGCCCCAGGCGAGCATGGCGGGCACGGGCAGTGCGATCAGCCAGCCGGCGATCAGGACCGGCTTGCGGCCGTAGCGGTCGGAGAAGGTGCCGGCGAAGAAGTTGGTGATCGCCTTGGTGGTGCCGAACGCCAGGATGTAGGTGAGGGAGGCCGTGTAGGCGGACAGGTGGAAGACGTCGTCGGCGAGCAGGGGCAGAACTGTGCGTTCCTGGCCGAGCATGCCGCCGACCAGGGCGTTGACCAGGACGAGCAGGGTGAACTGGGCGAGGTTGGCGCGCAGTCCGAGCCGTATGCCGCCGGGGGTGGCAGTGGTGGTCACGCACCTGACTCCAGCTCGCGGCCGGTGGCCTTGGCCCAGTCGGCCGGTCCGCCGACCAGGACGGCGAGGTCGTCGTGGCCGGCGCGCGCGAGGAGGCTCGCGGCGGTCATGGCGCGCTCGCCGTGCCCGCAGGCGACCACGGCTCCGGCGGGCGCTTCGTCGCTACGGGTGGTCAGTTCGGCGAGTTCGATGCCGAGGGCGCCGGGGATGTGTCCGGCTGCGTGCTCGGCCCGCTGCCGGATGTCGAGGACCGGGCGGTCGGCGATGCGGTCGGCGGTGACCAGGTCGATGGTCTGTTCCTTGCCGCCCGCTGCCTGCCACGCGGCCCACTCCAGGTGGCCGGCCAGCCGCTCGTATCCGATCTTCAGGGCCTGCCAGGTGAGTTCGGTGAGGTCCTGGCCGGGTGCGGTGACGAAGACCAGCGGGGTGTCGTCGGGCAGCAGCCAGCCGAGCCAGGTGGCGAACTGGTCGCGCAGCGGGATGGAGATCGCGTCGGGGACGTGGCCGTGGGCGAAGTCCGTGACGGGGCGTACGTCGATGATCTGCGCGCCCCGGCCCAGTAGTTGGCGCGTCCCGGCCGCCGAGAGCGCGGGGAAGGTGGGGGTGCTGGGGAGGACCGCGGGACCGCTTCGGTTGATCTCGCCCAGGCGGTCGAAGTAGGCGGGGTAGGAGCCGAGGCTCGCCAGCAGCTTCCGTACGAAGGTGTCCTCGTCCGGCGCGGCAAGCAGGGCGTTGGCCTGCTTCTGGGCGCCGATGGTGGTGGTGCGCTCGGCGCCGGGCGGAGCGGAGCAGAAGGAGCCGGCGCCGTGGGTGGGCCATACGGCGGTCTCGTCCGGGAGTTGGGCCAGCCGCCGCAGCGACCGGTACTGGGCGCGGGCCAGTTCCTCCTTGCGGTCGGCGCCGAGCAGGTCTGTGCGAGCGGCGGAGCCGACGATGAGGGAGCCGCCGGTGAAGACGCCCAACTCCCCTGTGCCGTCCAGGAGGAGGAACGACAGGTGCTCGTCGGTGTGGCCCGGGGTGGCCAGGGCCCGCAGGGTCAGCCCACCCAGGTCGGCCTCGTCGCCGTCGGCGAGCGCGGTGTGCGGGAAGGCGCGGTGTCCGGCGGCGGAGGCCAGGACGGTCGCGCCGTCGTCGGCCGCGAGTTGGAGCGCGCCGGTGAGGAAGTCGGCGTGCAGATGGGTGTCGGCGGCGTAGGCGACGCTCAGCCCGCGCCGCTCGACGGCGGTGCGCAGGGCGCGCAGGTCCCGGCTCGCGTCCACCGCCAGGGCGCGCCCGTCACCCAGGTCGACGAGGTAGGCGCTGTTGCCCAGCCCCTCGTCGACCAGCGGTATCAGGTGATCGTCGGCGAAGCCCATCAGGTCCTCCTGGTGTCACGGTAGGTGCCGGATGGTGACGGCGCCCGCCTCTAGGTACAATATTCCATGGATTTATGGAGGATGCCATGGGAGACCCCGCGCGCAAGTCGGCGCTCTACGACGCCTTCGCCCACACCGGCAAGGCGCTGAGCAGCGGAAAGCGTCTGGAACTGCTTGACCTGTTGGCCCAGGGCGAGCGCACCGTCGACGCCCTCGCCAAGGCGGCCGGACTGAACCTGACTACCGCCTCGGCCCACCTGCAGACCCTCAAGCAGGCCGGGCTCGTGGCCACCCGCCGTCAGGGTGTGCGCATCCACTACCGGCTGGCCGGAGACGACGTCGCCGCTCTCTACGCCACGCTGCGCCGGGTCGCCCAGACCCACCAGGCGGGCGTCGAGGCCGCCCGCGCCGCCTATCTCGGGAACGACCAGCCTGAGGAGGTCGGGTGCGAGGAGTTGCTGGCCCGCGTGCAGGCGGGCGTGGTCGTCGTGCTGGACGTGCGTCCGGCCGAGGAGTACGCCGCCGGGCACATCCCCGGCGCGCTCTCCATCCCGGTCGAGGAACTCGCCGACCGTATCGCCGAGTTGCCCGCCGACACCGAGGTGGTCGCCTACTGCCGCGGCGAGTACTGCGTCCTGGCCCACGAGGCCGTACGGCTGCTCAACGCCCGCGGGCGGCGAGCCGTACGACTGTCCGACGGCATGCTGGAGTGGCGCCTCGCCGACCTGCCGACGGCCACCGAGGAAGCCGCGTGATCCCCGCTCCCCCGGGGTTGCGGGGCGGGCCGGTCCCACGCGCTCGACCAGGCACGCGCTCAGGTCGCGGCCTCGATTGGGGCCCGGCCGCTCGGCAGCTGTCCCCGGCCTGTTCGCAGTGCACGCACTGACCTCGCCGCCGCGCAATCCTTGCACCGGAGAGCCGCCGGAGGGTCAGTTACAGCAATCGCAGCCTGGCCGGCAGCCACACCCGTCGTCCGCCTCAGTACCGGTGGCCGGTACCGTCACCGCAGGGGTCGCGCAGCACCCCTTGCCCTGCCAGGCGTCGCGGCCTTCCTTTGTGGCGATGGCGGCGATGACGAGGGCTGCGATGGGATCGGTCCACGACCAGCCAAGGGTGGCGTTGAGGACCAGGCCGACCAGGAGTACGGCCGAGAGGTACGTGCACAGCAGCGTCTGCTTGGAGTCGGCGACCGCGCTGGCCGAGCCGAGTTCGCGGCCCGCGCGGCGTTGGGCCGCCGACAGGAACGGCATGACCGCGAGCGAGAGGGCGGCGAGCACGATGCCGGCAATGGAGCGCTCCGCCTCCCCCGTGCCAGTGAGCGCGCGGACGGCGTCGACAGTGACGTAGGCGGCAAACGCAAAGAACGACAGCGCGATGATCCGCAGAGTTGTCCTCTCGCGCGCCTCGCGCACGGCATGCTCGCGGGCGGAGAACTGCCAGGCCACCGCAGCGGCAGAGGAGACCTCGATGACGGAGTCCAGGCCGAAGCCGATCAGGGCGGTGGATGAGGCGAGAGTGCCGGCGGTGATGGCGACGATCGCTTCGATGACGTTGTAGGTGATGGTCGCTGTGACCAACAGACGTATGCGACGGGCGAGTTCGTCTCGGCGGGCCAAGGAGGGGCCGAGGGATATCGCGGTCATCAGCAGCATCCCTTGTCGTCGGCATCGGCACAGGTGCGATCCGTCTCGACAGCCACCACAGCGGCACGCAGGTCGTCCAGCGCGTGACCGAGGCGCTCGTCCGCCAGTTCATAGCGGGTGCGGCGGCCGTCGGGCACTGTGACGACGAGGCCGCAGTCACGCAGGCACGCGAGGTGGTTGGAGAGCCGGGTGCGCGAGATGCCGAGCGTGTCGGCGAGCTCGGCCGGATACGCAGGGGACTCGCGCAGCGTGAGCAGGATGCGGCAGCGGATCGGGTCGGCGAGCGCGCGACCGAACCGCGCCAGCACCTCGATGTCAGGGGCAACAGTCAGCACAAAAAGACAGTACACGACTACATGAATTCAGAAAATCCTGAACTGCGGTCGATGCGCCTGAGCCTGACCGGTCGGGCCGGTCGGCGACATGGCCGGGCCTCGGGTCCACCGTCGCCACCCTCATGCGACTGCTGCGACCGGTGGGGCGAGGACCGGCGGCAGGGTTTGAGGTCAGAGGGTGATGAACGGCGAATGCTCGATGAGCAGGAGCTTGCGCAGCGCCGAACGAAGACGCGACAGAACTCGGCGGCGCGACAAGGCGGGTGTGGACATGGCTCCCCCAGAGGTAAGGTACGCGCGGGTGCGTACCTAAGGTGAAGGTACGCACTCACGCGTACCTTGTCGAGGGGTGAAGAGATGACGGCAGACGAGTTGGAGCACCCTCGCGTCGAGGACCTTGAGATGGGGCCCGTTCTTCTGGCGCTCGCGGACGGCAATCGGCGCCGTGTCATCGCCGAACTCGCCGAACGGCCGGACGAGGAGCGGCTCTGCGCTTCCTTCGACCTACCGGTGAGCAAGTCCAGCCGCACCCGTCACTGGCGAGTGCTGCGCGAGGCGGGCCTGGTCCATCAGCGGGACGCCGGGAACGGGCTGTACATGCGTCTGCGCAAGGACGACCTGGAGCGCCGATTCCCCGGCCTGATCCAGGCCGTTGTGTCTGCGGACCAGGGCCGGAGCTGACCTGCGCGACGGCCTGCGCGGGTGGAACTCGAAATGCCGGGTCGAGCCACCGGCATGGCATACCCCCCAGGGGGATACTCGCCCCGTAGCACTGCCACCTCCGGAAGGGCGCGGGTCTGTGGATGCGGCCCTGTTGATGGGCTGGCAGTTCACCGCCGCGGAGTTCGTCGGACCGTGGAGCGGCGCACCACCGCCTGCACGACGGCGGACAGCGCGAAGCCGAGAATCAGCGCCCAGGTGACCTCCCAGGTCATCGACCCGGCAATGGACAGTGCGTGCCGTACGGCTGCTCGGTGACGACCGGCCGCCGCGGTGAAGTCGGCTCCCTTGCGAAAGAGGGAGCGGGCCAGGGCCACGGCGGCGTAGGAACAGGAATCGCCACCAGCGGTCCGATGAGGGGACCGATCAGCCTGGCCGCGCCCGATCCTGAACATCTACCGGAAGTCCGAGTTCGACAACCAGGTTGGTGGAGGCGATCTCGAACGCCGATCCCGCCCGCCCAGGCGGGGTACGAGACCACTACCGCATTCCTCATGGGCGGCTGGGTGTTGGGCTCCGGCAACAGCGAGGACACTCGTCGCAATCGTCGTCCGCTCAGACGCAGGCGGACGATGACCAGCCAGGCGGGCTGACTTTCCAGCAAAAACAGCAGATCCTCAACAAGTTCTGCAACTCGTCCCAGATGCGCGGACAGGCGGGAGACAACTCGGCCTTCCCGACCTGCATGGCGAACTACTACGTCACGGACCAGGGCATGGCTATGCCGAGGTAGGCCCGCCAGCGTCGTCCACGCCCCTGCACACGGCCCACAAGCGGGCCCACGCAGGTGTCCTCCGAGGATTCCCCTCCCTCCAGATCAATGAGCGCCGGTCTCCGCTTCGGGCTTGGGCAGCTCATCCAGGTCAAGAGTGAAGGTACGGCCGTCGGCCAGCTCGATCGGAAGTTTGCCCGTGCCGTACTTGTGGGTGCGTGCCGTGATGTAACCGGTACCAGTGGGCTCGGTGTGGGCGACGACCTCGCCGGCGTACGGGTCCACCACCAGGTAGACGGGGATGCCGTAGCGGCCGTACTTGGCGGTGCAGTCGTCGTAGTCCTTGCGTGCGGAGGAGACCGACACCACCTCGGCGATCAGCAGCACGTCCTCGAAGCTGTAGCGCTTGCCCTGCCGCTGGGCGTCCTCACGCAGGATGGCGAAGTCAGGGGCGGAGTTCTCGTCCGCCGGGAAGTCGATGTAGACGTCGGAAACGGTCTTCGCATGCCTGCCGAGAGCGAGCGAGTCGATCTGCATGGATTTGATCGTGCTGGAGTGCTCGAAGCTCTGCGGGGTCATGATCACCTTCCCGTCAACACCGAAGAAGATCGTGTATCCCTCGGGGAACTCGGTGTGCATGATCGCATCGACGCTCATCAACGGCTCCTTCCCATCGGCTCCCAGAATACGGTCGACGCCCCGACCAGCGGCCACTTCGGACCCACAACCACCTCCTTGCCGCCCAGCGCCGTCGTCAGCCGTTGATCAATAATCCTCGGTTTCCTGAGCGGGGCTTCAAACGCAGCGGATGGCTCTGAGGGCCTGATCCCGCGTGTGCCTTCCGAAGCATCGGCCCCTCATGGAGGTGAAGGCAGTGAGCAGCCCCTTACGCAGCAACCAGTACGCGGGCCGCTGTGCACGATCTCCTACGGTCGCCCCGTCAGTCCGGTCGCCGGTTGTGCCGTAGGTGTGGACGGCTCAGCCCTGTCCGTCGTCGTGCGGCAGCAGGACCTCAAGTCGATGCCCGGGCAGATGCCTGGTCTCACGCCCGACGCTTAAGAACCTCCCCAAGCGGGACCGTCAGTTCGATTCTCGTCACCCGTTCCATGCGAAACCCCCAGGTCAGGGACCTGGGGGTTCTTTGTTGTCCGGATCGGGTTACTGCACGTCCACGAAGTCGCCGGTCGCCTTGGCGGGCGGGGTGGTGGAGGTGCCTGCGAAGTTCCAGCGCCAGTAGCCGTCCTCGGCCGCGGCAACCGTGGTCGTCAGGCTGCCGGTGCTGGAGGTGTAGCCGGTCTTGACCGTCGTGTAGGTGGTGGTGCCGGCCTTGCGGAACTGGAGCTTGACCGGCTGGTTGGTGTAACCCCGGTAATCGAGATTGTCCCAGTCGGCCCGGGTGAGCTTGCCGGTGACGGTGAGGGTCTTGCCCTTGGCTATCGGCTCCGGGCTCGCGTTCACAGTGAGTTTGGCGCTCCGCTGCAGGCGGGTCGTGGTGTAGCTCGCCGTGTGGGTCCAGGTGTCGTCATTGGCCACCCCCTGCACGCTGACCTTCCAGGTGCCGGCGTGGGCGTTGGTGAGCGCGGTGCCGCCGTACTTCCAGTCCGGCTCGAGGGAGATCGTCTGGGAGCAGGTGGAGGTGGTGGCGCTGGAGGCGACGCAGTCCGCATGGGAGTAGTACTCGTTCGACACGATGCGGTCGTCGTAGGTCTCGTAGGGGTTCGCGCCATCCGGTCCACGCCACAGGACGAAGTCCGCGTCCTGGATGCCCGACGGGTGGGTGAAGGTTGCTGAGACCGTGACCGTCTTGGCGTCGAGACCGACCACGATGTCCTTGCCACCGTCGAAGGAGACGTTGCTGATCTGGACGTCGGTCTGGGTCTCGCCCGCGTAGGCACCGGCGGCAGTGAAGCCGGCCAGCGCGGTGACGGCACCGAGCAGAGCGAAGGCAGCGCGCTTGCGCATGTATCTCCTTGCCAGAGGGAAGATCGGGAACCCGCCGAGCGGGAGCGGCGGGGCAGTCGAGGCCGGTCAGGGGCCGGTGACCGACTTGATCGTGTACGGGAAGCTCTCCTGCTGCCAGATCACCGTGAACCGGGAGGTCGGGCGGGTGTCGACCTGGGGGACCTTGCCGTCCGACGTGAGTGTCTTCGTGGTGCCGAAGGTGCCGCCGCGGCTGATCAGGCGGGCGCCGGCCTTGGTGTAGCTGTACGGGGGCGTCGACTTGGGGACGACCGTGTGGAAGACGAGCATGCCGTCGCCGTCGTCGTCGAGGGCCAGGTCCGGCCGGTCGCCGAGCCCGAGGCTGGTGACGGTACCCCTGGTGCCGGCCGCGGACAGCCGGCGGCCGGCCAGCTCCAGCTTGCCGTTGGTGTAGCGGGTCCACACGATCATCGAGTCGCCGTCGAGGTCGGTGGCGAGGGCGTGGTGAAAGCCCACGTTGTCCGTGGACGCCGAGATGCGCAGCGGCGACGACAGCGTGCCGGTGCGGCTCCAGCGCGAGGCCCAGACCTGCGAGCGGTCACCGCCGCCGGAGTGGTAGCTGACGACCGCGTCACCGTCCCGGTCCACGCCGATCCGCACCATGCCGAAACCGCCGTACGCCGCGATCGGTGTGGTGAGCACCTTCGTCGAGGAGACCGACGTCGACGTGATCCGCTTGGCCACGACTTCCGAGCCGCGCACCCAGGCGACGACGAACTGGCCGCCTCGGTCGACGCCGATGGCCGGCTTCTCGGCGGAGCCGCTGCCGAGGGTGATGGCCGCGCCGAGCGTGCCGTCGAGCTTGAGGCGGCGGGCGACCGCGTACCAGCTGCCGTCGCGGATCTCCGTCCAGACCGCCATCGCGGTGCCGCCCGGGGTCACGGCGACCGCCGGGGTGGTCGCCGGCGCCGACGTCGACAGCTTCTGGAGCGGTCCGACGAGGCTGCCGGAGGCCGAGACCCGGCGGCCCACTACCTGGCTGTCCTGCTGCCAGACCACCGCCGAGTCGCCGGTGTCGTCGGAGGCGGCCTCCGGCCAGGACGGCGCGGCGCCGTCGGGCGACAGGGTGCGGATCGCCGTCACCGTACCGCTCGCGGTCTTCACTCTGGTCTGGATCCGGTAGTAGCAGCCCGGCGTCGACAGGTCGCAGGCGTTCCAGGCCAGCAGGGCGTCGCCCTGCCGGTCGACCGACACCGTGGGGGAATCGTCAGGGGTCCAGCCGGAGGCCGACACGTTCCACGTCGACGTCCACGCGGCCTCGGCATTCATGGCCACCGTCGCGGTCACCGCGATCCCGGCCGCCGCGGCGACCGAAAACCCGGCAAGAACACGACGCTTCACCGAACGCCGATGACGTGCTGCACGCTGAGCCACTCTCATCCCCCGCTTCATTCCCACGACTTGGGCACAGCCATCACACAGGCAGCCCGTCGTACCCAGCGCACCTGCGGACTCAAACGTCACATGCGGCACGCACGCCCCGGCCGAGGGCACCTGTCATCACTTGCCGTCCGCCACCGCCCTGAGGGGCCTCATCCGCACCGCCCAGAGGGGCCTCACCCGCGCTCGATTCGCCGGCGCGACGCGGTGCAGCCGCCGACGGTACGAGAACGCCCGACGGCACCGAGCCGGCCAGGCGGTGACCGTGGCTCTCACGTTGCCGCTGACGCCGCCGCGGTTCCCGTGGACTTCCTCGGAATTGTCCGTGATCGGTAACAGACGGATCCTGCGGGCGCCATTGCTCGTCCTGCCAGGTGGTCGGGAGATGACCGAGGGGTCGGCGAAGAACTGCGGGAAGCGGGGCGGACATGGCACGGCACGGTGGCGGGCGGGGCTGGTACGGCAAGGTGTTCGGGGCGGCGCTCGGGGTGACGTTGCTGACCGTGGGTGCCTCGGTGTGGACCGCGCAGGCCGATGGCGTGGACCGCTCGACGCCTCGCGCGGTCGCGCCGCCCGCGGCGGGCGCCGCGGGCGGCGGCGTCAAGGCGGTGGCGGTGACCATCGCGCACGCCTCGGACAAGGGCCCGCGCGGCGTCAACATCACCATCGACGACGGCCCGGACCCCGTGTGGACCCCTCAAGTGCTCGACGTGCTGCGGGAGTACGGGGTGAAGGCCACGTTCTGCATGGTGGGGACGCAGGCGCAGGCCCACCCGGACCTCGTGAAGAAGGTGGTCGCGGCCGGGCACCGGCTGTGCGACCACTCGGTGTCGCACGACACCACCATGGACAAGAAGCCCCAGGCCTACCAGTCGCAGCAGATACTCGACGCCGAACGCATGATCACCAAGGCGTCCGGGGGCGTACGGCCGATGTACTACCGCGCGCCCGGCGGAGCCTTCACCCCCTACAGCCGCAAGCTCGCCGCCTCCCGGGGCATGCGCCCGCTGGGCTGGAACGTCGACACCAAGGACTTCGAGCGGCCGGGCACGGACACCATCGTCGCCACCGTCCAGCGGGAGTTGTCCAACGGTCCGACGCTCCTCTTCCACGACGCGGGCGGCGACCGCTCCCAGACCGTCGAGGCGCTGCGCCGGATCCTCCCCTGGCTCAAGCAGCAGGGCTGTTCCTTCGGCTTCCCGGTGCGCTGAACCCCGGCCCGCCGAACCCAGGCCCGCTCCGAAACCCCAGGTCAGCGATCTGGGGTTTTCTGCGCGGCAACCCTATGCGTGCCCTGTGACCACAAGGAGTCGGATCCGGTCCCTCCAGTGCCTGGATTCGCCCTTCCTCTGGTGCACGGTACGCAAGGAGAACACCCCCCGTGAAAGACCCAGACCCCACGAACGGCGGGCGCCGCGGGCGTCACCGCCGCCGCTGGACCGCCACAGGTCTGCTGTTCGGCATCCCCGCCGCCGTCGTCGTGCCGTATCTCCTGTTCACACAGGAGGAATCGCAGGCCGCGCCGGTCGACAGCGCGGCCTATTACCAGCTGGTCTCCGTCCGCAGCGGCAAGGTGATGGACGTCAACGGCTTCTCCACGGCTGACAGCACCCGTATCCAGCAGGTTACCGACCAGCACACCGCCAACCAGCAGTGGAAGCTGAGGCCCACCGGCGGCGGCTACTACGAGCTGGTGAACCGCAACAGCGGCAAAGTGCTGGGCATAGCGGGCGGTTCGACCGCCCGCGCGGCCGCCGCCGAGCAGCAGACCGACAGCTCCTCCGCCTCCCAGGAGTGGCGGATCGACGCGTCTACATCGGCACCAACGGACGCGGTCTCCAGTACGGCGACCCGTCCTGACCCCAGCACCCCACCGGGGCCGCAGGCACGCCGGCCTGCGGCCCCGTCCCCTTGGTGGCGAAGACATAGAGGCGCAGGACGGCGAAGCGGGCCGTGCCCGCGAGGGCGGAGGCGCTGAGGTAGACGAGCTGCTCGGTCTGCATGCCGGGGGAGGCCTGCGTCAGATGCAGGACGAACACGGCGATGCTGGTCGCCAGGTAGGCGGCGACGGCCGAGGCCGCGGACCGGCCGTGCTCCCGCCATCCGGCGCCGCGGCCCTTGCCGAACGCGTAGCGGGCGTGGAGTTCGGTGCACAGCAGGGTGGAGACGACGGTGACGATCGCGTTCGAGACCACCCAGGGCATGATCCTGGCCGACAGCGGTACCGCGAAGCTGGAGAGGACTCCGACGCCGCCTCCCAGGATCACGAACCGTATGAAGGAGGCGACGGGTCCAGGGCCGGCCGGAGTCGCCGTCGCGGGCTTCTGTGCGAGCGGCGACTTCATCAGAGTTCTCCTTTGCGGGTTGCGGGTTGCGGGTTGCGGGTTGCGGGTTGTCGGTTGCTGGCTGCTGGTTGCCGGTTGCGTGACAGAGGGCGGCTTTCGTCGGTTTCGGGTCAGAGGCTGCGGGCGGTGATGTCGCCGTGGGCGGTGGTCGCGCGGATGTTCAGGCCGGCCTCGGCGCCGTCGGTGTTCTTGAGCGCGTTGTGGATCCGGCCGTAGCCGGTGCCGGCGTCCAGGGAGGCGGAGACCCCGGGGGCGGCGCCGACCGAGATCTCGCCGGCCTCGGTACGCAGTTCGACCGTGCCTCGTACGGCCTCGGCGATCCGGATGTCGCCCTTCTGCGTGCTGATCTCCGCGGCGCCGCCCAGCCGGCCGACCGAGACGTCGCCGGCCTGGAGGGTGAGCCGCGCGCCGGCGGTCTCGTCGAGCTTGACCGTGGCCTGCGCGCCCTCGAAGACGACGTCGCCCAGCCGGCCCACGCCCCGCAGCTCGGCCAGGGCCGCCTTCGCCTCGACGTGCGAGCCGGCGGGCAGTTGGACGGTCACCTCGACGGAGCCGGAAGTGCCGAGGATCCGGTTGCCCGCTGCCGGGGTCTCGATCCGCAGGACCCCGTCCTCGTAGGCGACCGTGATCCGTTCCGCCGCCTTCACGTCGCGGTTCTTGGAGGCGTCCGCGGGCCGGACCTCGACCGTGGTGTCGGCCCGGTCGGCGGCGATGAACCGGATGAGTCCGGCGGGGATGTCGAGGACGGCGGCGATCGGGGCGGAGGTGGCGAACTTCTGCATGGTGCGCTCCTTGAGTTCAGTGTTTCTGACTCCGGAAACGCTACGTTGCGTTCGCTAGATCGGCAACGATGTTGTTGCACTCGAACATCATCACTGCAGGTGAGAGGCAATAAATCGTTGCAACAGGTGTACTTTTAACGCAACACTCCCCCTCATTGACGTTGCAATGAAGGGGAGTGAACGCTATACGGGAGACGCCGGGGCGCCCCTGACTACCAGCGCAGCGGAAGAGTGGCCAGGTAGTCGTCGAGCAGCCCGGCGATGATCCGGTGGTCGTGGAAGGAGGGGTGCCAGTCGCACCCGAGGTAGTCGAGGCCGGGGCCGTCGTAGTACCAGTAGCGGACCCGGCTGTCGCCCCGGCGGTTGCGTGTCTGGACGATGCGCAGGGCGGTCTGGGCGAACGCGGGCGTGTTGGCGACATAGGTGGCGCTGACCACGATGAACGTCCTGCTGCCGTACCGGGCACGCAGCTTGTCGATGAAGCCGTGATAGGCCGTCTCGTAGGCGGCGATCAGGTCGTCCTGCGTGGTCCAGGGCTCGCCCGCGTTGAGCGGGGTCGAGAAGTCGTTGATGCCCAGGCCGACCACGACGACCTGCGGCTGCCAGGTGTCGGGCTTGCGCCAGACGTCGCCGTCGACGTTCAGCAGCGCGCGGTCGTAGTAGGTGCGGAAGTCCGTACCGGGGCTGCTTCCGTTGTAGTTGCGGACCATGCCCCGGCCGGAGTAGGCGTTGATCTGGTAGTCGGCGTCGAGGCGCCGGGCGGTGAGGGCGCCGAAGGCCAGGTCGGCGTTGCTGTTGCGGTTGACTCCGCCGTTGCCCGAACAGTCGTGGACGGTGGAGGCGTTGCCGTAGCCCGCGGTGTAGGAGTCGCCGATGAACTCGATCTGCCTGCTCCGCGCCCGGGGCCCGGCCAGGACCGCACCCCCGGGCGCGGCGACGAACCCGCCGAACCGGCCCACGGCCCAGGGGCTTTCCGTGCGCTTGACGAGCCGCACGCTGTGCTCGGCGTCGGAGAGGCCGTCGATCCAGGACGTGGTCCGGCCCGGAGTCACCAGTGTGGCCACGGTCGTTGCGTCGATCCGGACGTCGTAGTCGTTGTCGGAGTCGTCGAGGACGATGCCGACCCCGGTACCCCGGAACCGGCCCTCGAAGTAGATGCCGGGCCAGGTGTACTGCACAAACCCGCCACCGGCCTTCACGACTCGGCCCACCGTTCGGTAGCGGGCCCGGACACCGGACGCCTGCGCGGGGGGTGCGACGGCGGTGACGACGCCCGCGGCGGCGGCACTGACGAGCGTCCTTCGGGACAACTGACGGGGCGTCTGCACAGGGTCACTCCTTTGACGGATGGACGTAACGCTGCCGAGGGCGTCGCGGACCGCCCCTTGGGCGCCCCGGCCGGGCAGGCCCTCCTCCCCGTCTCATGGGAGCGCTCCCACAATCAGATGTCCTCCAAAGTGGCCGTCACACGAGCCTCCGTCAACCCCTCGGACCGCTCTGGCCCGACTGGTCATGCCCGACTGGTCCGGCCCGATCGATCCGGCCCGATCGATCCGGCGCAACCGCTCTAGCCCGAACGCCCTGTGTTCGCACCGGATACGGCGCGGCTGCCGTGCACCGCAGCCGGCGCCGCATCAGCATGGCCCGACAGCCCTGACGTACGGACAAGCGGAGGTCTCGTTGTCGCGCTGGAGGTGCACCGGGCTGGTGGTGTTGGCCGGCGTGGTCTGTCTGAGCGGCTGCAGCACGCTCGGGGAGCGGGAGGCGGCCGCGTCGCGGGCGGCCCTGCGTTTCGAGGAGAGCGTCCGGCGGGCCGACGCATCCCACGCCTGCGCGGCGCTGGCCCCCGCAACCCGGCAGGAGGTGGAGCAGTCCGCCGAGTCCCCCTGCACCAAGGCCCTCCCCGAGGAGCAACTGTCCTACGCGGGAGCGGTGCGAAAGGTGCACGTCTACGGGCGCCAGGCACAGGTCGTCCTCGACACCGACACCCTGTTCCTGTCGGTCTTCCCGGCCGGGTGGAGGGTCACCGCGGCGGGCTGCGTGCCGCGCCCTGAGCAGCCGTATCAATGCAAGGTGAAAGGCGGGTGAGCGGGCGACCATGCGCACCCTGTTCACGCTGGTCCTGCTGACGGTCGGCGTCGGTCTCGGCTACTTCACGGCAGTGGGGCTGATGCACCGGTGAGCCGCCCGACACGGTTCGTGAAGGACAACAGCCTGACCCTCGCCTTCGGCATCGGCTTCCTGCTCAGCCTCGCCGGGCAGGCGGTGACCGGCCATGCCGACTTCAACAACCAGCTCGTCACCGACGGGCTGCAGCCGATCGGGTTCCTCCCGTACCTCGCGACCTCCGACTTCGCCGTGGACGTCACCGAGAACTGGCAGTCGGAGTACCTGCAGTTCTTCCTCTACGTCTTCGGCACCGTCTGGTTGGTCCAGCGCGGTTCACCCGAGTCCAAGGAACTCCACAAGATCGGCGTGGAGAGTGACCGGGAGCAGAAGGTCGGCGACCACGCGAGTCCTTCCTCACCGGCCTGGGCGGCCGAAAAGGGATGGCGGCAGACGCTGTACTCGCGTTCCCTGGGCGTCGTCATGGCCGTCATCTTCCTGTGGTCTTGGCTGGCCCAGTCCATCAGCGGCACGGCCGCCTACAACGAGGAACACCTGCGGCAACTCCAGGCACCCATCTCGTGGGTGCAGTACCTGGGCTCCGCCGACTTCTGGAATCGGACGCTGCAGAACTGGCAGTCCGAACTCCTGGCCGTCGCCTCGATGGCCATCCTCTCGGTCTACCTGCGCCAACGCGGATCCCCCGAGTCCAAGCCCGTCGGTGCCGCCCACTCCTCCACCGGGGTCGAGGGCTGAAGCGTCGAGGGCTGAAGCAAGGGGCGCGGGCATCGGTCACCGGGTCGAGGCGGAGCCGGGGTCCTGCCCACTACCGTCCGGCGGTGCCTTGGGTGGTCGGGACGGCCCTGGTGCCATCCGTCGACGGTTCGGCGCGGGCCGAGGGCGGGGTGGCCGACGGGGCGTACGTGCGCGTCGAGCGGGCGGTGCCGGCCGGGGCGCTGGGCACGGCGGTCCGGGGGGCGGGGGTGGAAGTGGGGCTGCTGGGCTCGGGGGATGCCGGCCCGGTGGGGCGCGGCGGCGTGGGACTGGTCGCGGGCGGCGGGGCCAGCGGGACTGTCGGGGTGCTGGGCCGCTCGGGACCCGCGAAGTGCAGCGGCAGGGCGATGAGGGCCGCGGCCGCCAGGGAGAGGGTGACGCCCGCGGCGGCTCGGCGCAGGCGGCGGCGGGAGGCGGTGCGGCGGATCGTCTCGTACCGGTCGGGCGGCGGGGCCAGGTAGTCGGAGGACGGCGGGCGCAGGATGACGGCGAGGGGGTCGTCGGGGTCGAAGTCCGGGCCGTCGTCAAAGCGTGTGGTCAAGGCTTCTCCTCAGGTGGGCGCGGAGCATTTCGCGGGCCGCGTGGAGGTCGGCCTTGACAGTTCCTTCCTTGCGCCCGGTCAGCACGGACACCTCCCGGATCGGCATGTCGGCGTAGTAGTGGAGGAGGATCGGCACGCGCAGCCGTTCCGGCAGGGACTGCACGAGGAGGCGTACGGACGGGTCCACGTCCTCGGTGTGGGGGCGGACCGCCGCTTCCGTGCCGGCCCGGCGGAGCGCCTTGCGCTCGCGCTCCATCTTGCGCCAGTGGTCCCGGACCAGGTTCGCCGCAGTCACGTAGAGAAAGCCGCGCGGCTCCTCCACGGACGTCCACCGGGCCCAGAGCCGGGTGAACGCCTCCGAGGCGATCTCGTGGGCCGTCCCGTCGTCGTCGACGAGCCGGCGGCACCAGCCGGCCAGGCGTGGATACAAGGCCTCGAACAGTTCGGACGCGGCCTGGTCGCGGGACCGTTTCAACGCTCTCCATGGTCGTGAGGACAGTTGCGGGTGACGGTCGTTGGGGACGGTCGTGGGGGGACCTGGTCGTGAGGGAGGATGCCCGGACGTCGGCGGGCGTTCCATCGGCCGGACGTTCGCCGTGGGACCGACCCGGTGAGCCCTCGGACCCGTTGGCCCCTCCGGACCGGTCGAACCCTCGGTACCCGTTGACCCCTCCGAGCCCGTTCAGCCCTTGGAGTTCGTGGTGCCGGTGGCGTTCGTGGAGCTCAGCGTGGCGAAGACGATCACGTTGTCCAGGTAGCCGTCGCCGGTGCGGGCGCCGCCGCAGGTGATGAGCCGCAGCTCCGAGTGGTCCACGTCGCCGTAGACGTCGTCCGCCGGGAAGTGTGCCTTGGCGACCGTCCGTACGGTGGTGACCGCGAACTCCGCCGCCGTGCCGTTCTCCAGGCGCGCCACGATCCGGTCGCCCCGGCGCAGCCGGTCGAGGTGGCGGAAGACCCCGTCGCCGTAGGTGCCGACGGTGACATGGCCGAGGATCACCGACGGGCCGACCTGGCCCGGTGTCGGCGAGTGCCGGTACCAGCCCGCGCGGTCGTGCGCGGTGACCGGGGGCACCTGCACACTGCCGTCCGGCGCCAGCCCCAGCCGGATGACCGGGGTGTCGACCTCGATGGCCGGGATCCGCAGCCGGACCGGAGCCGAACGCCCCAGCGCCCGCACCGACTTCGAGGACGCACCCGAGGACGTATGCGAAGGCGAGGGCGTGATCCCCGGGTTTCCGGTCGCGGCCCGGGGAGTCCCGTGGCCGCCGCAGCCGACGAGCAGCGAGGCCATCGCCGCGGTCGTGAACGCGCGCCTGGAGAGCGGGGTCATGCCCCGGTCGCCCGCCGGCGACGTACGACGAAGAACGTCGCACCGCCCGCGGCGAGCACCGCCGCGGCACTGCCGCCGATCACCTGGCCCTCGGACCCGGAGGACGAGGACGACGTCGCCGTCACCCCGGTGTCGGGCGCGCCCGACGGTACGACGGAGACCTGGCCGTTGCCCGTGTCCCGGGTCGGCTCCGCACTCACGGACGAGGGAGCGGGGGACGGCGCCCGGGTCGGCTCCGCGCTGCGAGAGGGGGCGGGGGTGGCCGAGGGGGCGGTGGTGGCGGTCGGGCGGGCCGTGGTGGGGGCCGGGCTCGGGGTCGCTCCGTGGGCGAACGCGGGCACGGTGCTCGCCAGTACGGCGGTGGCGGCGAGTGCCAGGGCACTGAGGACAGTACGGCGCATTGATCGCTCTCTTTCGTCTTCTTCGTCTTCGGCGGTGACGGGTCGAGCGGAGAGACGACCGAGTGCGGGAGCGGGTTGTAAAGAGACGGCAAAGTCGCCGGGGGCGGTCCAGGCGTCGGCCTGGACTTCGGCCTCGGCGTCGGCCGCTCACGGTCCTGCAGATTGTTCAGACTGATGAACATTAATCATGTGCACATCCATTGACGCGTTCACGGCAACACCTTTAGCGTCCCGGAGAAAGCGCTTTCCTCTTGTCGATGACTCACTGAACCCTCACCGAGTCCTCGCTGAACATGATGTCCGACCGCACGGCCCGTTCATGCACTCGAACCAGCCACGTTGCCCCTCGATCAACATGGAGACGAACGATGCAACGACGAACGATGCACGTGAGACCAGTCGTCGCGGCCGTAGGCCTGCTCGCCGGCGGCCTCGTCGCACTGTCCGGCACCACGGCGCAGGCCGCGTCGACCCGTTACGAGGCCGAGAGTTCGCCCGCGGTCTGCACCGGCACCATCGACTCCGACTGGACCGGCTACTCCGGCACCGGCTTCTGCAACGGCACCAACTCGACCTCCGGCTATGCCCAGTTCACCGTGAACGCCGCGAGCGCGGGCACGGCGACGCTGAACGTCCGCTTCGCCAACGGGACGACCGCCGCGCGAGACGCGAACGTCGTGGTGAACGGATCAACGGCCACGTCCGCCTCGTTCGAGGCCACCGGCGCCTGGTCGACATGGGTGACGAAGACGCTCACCGTGCCGGTCAACGCGGGCAGCAACACCATCCGGTTCAACCCGACCGGCTCCGCCGGTCTCGCCAACCTCGACTACCTCGACGTCGACGTGAGCGGCACCACCACACCGCCGTCGAGCAGCGCGCTGTACGTGGCACCGGGCGGCACCGACAGCGCGGCCGGTACCCAGTCCGCCCCGACGACGCTCCCCTCGGCCATCTCCCGCATCACACCCGGCGGGACGATCTACCTGCGCGGCGGGACCTACGCCTACTCGTCGACGGTGACCGTCCCGGCGGGCAGCAACGGCACCTCGGCCGCCCGTACGACCCTGTCCGCCTACCCGGGCGAGACCCCGGTGCTGAACTTCTCGGCGCAGACCGAGAGTTCGTCGAACCGCGGGCTCCAGCTGATGGCGTCGTACTGGCACGTCTACGGCCTGGTCGTCGAGCGCGCCGGTGACAACGGGATCTACGTCGGCGGCAGCAACAACGTCGTCGAGCGGACGGTGACCCGCTACAACCGCGACACGGGGCTGCAGCTCGGACGCATCGCCTCCACCACCCCCAGCAGCCAGTGGCCGTCCAACAACCTGATCGTGAGCGCGGAGTCGCACGACAACGCCGACTCCGACGGCGAGGACGCCGACGGCTTCGCCGCGAAGCTCACCACCGGCACGGGGAACGTCTTCCGTTACGACGTGTCGCACAACAACATCGACGACGGCTGGGACCTCTACACCAAGACAGACACGGGTGCCATCGGCCCGGTGACGATCGAGTACTCCCTCTCCTACAACAACGGCACGCTCAGCGACGGCACCGTGAACTCCAACGGCGACCGCAACGGCTACAAGCTCGGCGGCGACGACATCGCGGTCAACCACGTCGTCCAGCACAGCATCGCCTACAAGAACGGCCACCACGGGTTCACCTACAACAGCAACCCCGGCTCGATGACGATCTCGAACAACGCGAGCATCGACAACGCCGAGCGCAACTTCTCCTTCGACGCCGGTACTTCGGTGTTCCGGACCGACACCTCGTGCCGGTTCGCCGTCAGCGGGTCGAACGACAAGACCGTCGGCAACGCCGACAGCTCCAACCAGTTCTGGACGGGGACGAACGGCTCCCGCTGCTCGTCGTACTCCGGCGCCCTCGGCTGGTCCCACGCCTCGGACGGCCACCTCGTGGTGACCTTCGGCGGCTCACCGGTGACG
Organism: Streptomyces sp. NPDC005485; assembly: GCF_040606085.1. Taxonomy (NCBI): domain Bacteria; kingdom Bacillati; phylum Actinomycetota; class Actinomycetes; order Kitasatosporales; family Streptomycetaceae; genus Streptomyces; species Streptomyces sp. NPDC005485. Next base: position 78,439 of record NZ_JBEXDZ010000015.1, read on the forward strand.
CCGTAACCCGTAGGTGTCAGAGCTCGCTGCTCGTGGCCCGTCCGGTTCGTCCGGACGGGCCGGGGCCGTTGGTCGTCAGTGGTCTCAGTGGTCGGAGTAGCTGAAATCTCCCACGGTCCAGGCGCTGATGTCCTCGATCGCGACGCGGTACATCCCGCCCGTCTCGGGGATCCCGGTGGTGCCCTGGATGATCCGTGCGACGTGGAAGTGGAGATGCGTGGGCGGCCTGCTCTGGCGGACGCGGCGCTCCGCCGGGTCCGCGGTGAAGATTCCGGAGAACTGGCCGAGGCGGTCCGAGTCCGTCAGGACTTCGGCGACACGCTGCCGCCATACGGCCTCGGGCGCCAGCCTTCCGGTGATCACGGCGCCACCGGCGACCACGGTCAGGGACATCTGATTGCTCTGCCCGGTCTCCACCGTGGCGGCGACGGCAATGAGCAGTTCGTCGGGGTTCGACATGAGCACCGATTTTATCCGAGCCGCCGAGTACCGGCGGGCAGCGGCCGAGTCGCTGACCGCGACCGACGACCGACCCCCACCGGCACTCCGTGTTTCGTGCTTCGTTCTGCGAGCTTCGTGACTACGCGGCGCCGCGCAACGACGAGTTGCCCTGGCCGGTGCCGGAACGCCCCCGGGAGGCGGACGAGGACCCGGTGGCGGAGCGGCGCCCCTGGGCGGCGGACCGGCCGCCCCGGCCACGGGCCGGGGAGGCGGTGCGCCTGGGGCGCTCCGCCGGTGCGGCGATGGTGACCGGCACACCGGAGGGGCGGCGGGCGCCCGTGATGCGGGTCAACTCAGCCTCGCCGGAACGGACTTGGGCGACCTGCGGGGTGATGCCCGCGGTCGCCATCAGGCGGCTCATCTCGCGGCGCTGGTTGGGCAGGACGAGCGTGACAACGCTGCCGGACTCGCCTGCCCGGGCCGTACGGCCGCCGCGGTGCAGGTAGTCCTTGTGGTCGGCCGGCGGGTCCACGTTCACCACGAGGTCGAGGTTGTCGACGTGGATGCCGCGCGCGGCGACGTTCGTGGCCACGAGCACGGAGACGTCACCGGTCTTGAACTGGGCGAGCGTGCGGGTGCGCTGCGGCTGCGACTTGCCGCCGTGCAGCGCCGCGGCGCGTACGCCGCTGCTCAGCAGATGCTTCGTGAGCTGGTCCACGGCGTGCTTGGTGTCCAGGAACATGATCACCCGGCCGTCCCGGGCCGCGATCTCGGTGGTGGTCGCGTACTTGTCGGCGGGGCGCACCTCCAGCACGTGGTGCTCCATCGTGGTGACCGCGCCCGCCGAGGGGTCGACGGAGTGGACCACCGGGTCGTGGAGGTAACGGCGGACCAGCAGGTCGACGTTGCGGTCCAGGGTGGCCGAGAACAGCATCCGCTGTCCTTCGGACTGCACCATGTCGAGCAGCTCGGTGACCTGGGGCATGAAGCCCATGTCGGCCATCTGGTCGGCCTCGTCGAGGACGGTGATGCTCACCTGGTCGAGTCGGCAGTCACGGCGCTCGACGAGGTCCTTGAGGCGGCCCGGCGTCGCGACGACGATCTCGGCGCCGCCGCGCAGCGCACCCGCCTGGCGGCCGATCGACATGCCGCCGACCACGGTCGCCAGGCGCAGCCTGAGCGACCGGGCGTACGGCGTGAGCGCGTCGGTGACCTGCTGGGCGAGCTCGCGGGTGGGTACGAGGACCAGGGCCAGCGGCTGCCTCGGCTCGGCGCGCCTGCCCGCGGTACGGGCCAGCATCGCGAGCCCGAACGCGAGGGTCTTGCCGGACCCGGTGCGGCCGCGGCCGAGGACGTCGCGGCCCGCGAGCGAGTTGGGCAGGGTGGCCGCCTGGATCGGGAACGGCACGGTCACGCCCTCGCCGGCCAGCGCGGCCAGCAGGGGTGCGGGCATGTCCAGGTCGGCGAACGCCTCCGCGGCGGGCAGCCCCGGCGTGATCGTGACCGGCAGCGCGAACTCCCCCTGCACTCCCCCGGACCTGCGTGCGCCGCGGCCGGGAGCGCCGGAACGGCCGGCGTAGCCGGAGCCGCCGCTGCCACCCGAGCGGCCGGTTGACTGGGAGCCGAAGCCCCCGCCCCGGCGGGCGCCGCCACGGGAGTTCTCGGACGCGCCCGAGCGGCCGTACGAATAACGTTCATTTCTACGAGACGTGTGGTTCATATGGAACCTTCCTTGATGCGGCTTGAAGCGGCACGTATCAAGGAATTCCCGGCGAAGAAATGAAAAGGTGCGGGGAACCGCGAGAACGAACCGGAGAAAGACGCTGCCGAGTTCAGGGCGATGGATGAACAGCCGGAATCGGCGCGTCCGAGTATCTGAGCGGCGCCTCGATGACGGGCGCCCCGGGCTCACGGCCCGGAAAAAAGCAACGAGCTGGGGCCCGCACCCAAGGTGCGGGCCCCAGCTACGAAGTACGCGTCAGCGTCAGGCGGGAACGATGTTCTCGGCCTGCGGGCCCTTCTGGCCCTGCGTGACGTCGAAGGTCACCTTCTGGCCTTCCTGGAGCTCACGGAAGCCCTGGGTGGCGATGTTGGAGTAGTGGGCGAACACGTCCGGGCCGCCACCCTCCTGCTCGATGAAGCCGAAGCCCTTTTCCGCGTTGAACCACTTGACGGTGCCAGTAGCCATGTCATATCTCCTTCGGGGCAGTGCCCGCGGGCCCACACTGTGTGAGCCCCACGCCGCCGTGATGATTACCCCGTCCGGAAGAACCGGCCATACAAAGCGCACCCATCAGCACATTGAGCCGACGAGTGCACTTGAAGTTTTTGGGAACCACAACTGCAACTGAGATCGATCATACCACGGACCCCGTAACCGTGCCGAGACATGGCGATCATCCACCCCGATCGGGCGATAAACCCGCAGAACTCACGGGATAATGAACCCATATCCATTTCGGCCAGCGATCAGGCCTTCGGCCAAGGATCAGGCCAAGGATCAGGCCAGTGACGCCCAGGTCTTCCAGTACGTCGCCGTCCCGGCCTGGGTGCGGCCGGCGAACGTGCCGGTGCCCTTGCCCGCGTTGAGCCAGAGGTTGTCGGACGTGTCGCGGGAGACGAGGTCGTTCTTGCCGTCGCCGTTGAGGTCACCGGCGCCGATGACGTCCTTGTAGGAGCCGCCCCAGTCGCTGAAGACCCGGACGCGGTCCTTGAGGGTGCCGGTGCCGGTGCCGTTGTAGCGCCAGAGCTCGCCCGACTTGTCCAGGGCGAGGACGTCGCCGAAGCCGTCGCCGTTCAGGTCGCCGGCGCCGATGACCCGCTTGTAGCCGGTCCAGGCGGAGCGGATCTTCACCCGGGCCTTGAAGCCGTCGGTGCCGTTGTGGGCGTACAGGTAGATGTTGCCGGTCGCGGCGTCGCGGGCCAGCAGGTCGGGGCGGCCGTCCCCGGTCTGGTCGCCGGCGGCGAGCAGGGTGTCGTAGCCGCTCCAGTCCTGCGAAAGGCGCTTGTACGCGGAGTCCGGGACGGGCAGGCCGCCGCAGACGGGGGTGTAGAGGCGGGCCTCGCCGCCGGGCAGCCGCACGATGACGTCGTTGCAGCGGTCGCCGTCGAAGTCGCCGAACGCGACCGCCCGCGTACCCGTCGGCCAGGAGCGCGTCTGGTAGGTGACCAGCGGGTTGCCGGTGTCCTGCGTGAACATGTTCAGCGCCTGGCTTCTGGACAGGCCGAGGATGTCCGAGCGGGTGGTGTCGGCGTACTCGTGCCACTTGGGCAGCGAGCGGGTGCCGGTGGTCGCGGTGAACGACGTACGCGAGGAGCCGTCGTCGGCCGACTGCATCCAGACCGCCAGCGGGCGGCCCTTGTCGTCGGTGGCCACCCGGCCCGTGCTGGTCGTCGCGTTCGTCAGGGTGTTGAGGGTGCGCGGCTTGGAGGCGCTGCCGCCCGCGAGGGTCTGCGTGACGAAGTCGCGGCGGACCGTGCGGCTCGCCTCGAAACGCTTCTGCGTGTACGTGACGACCACCGCGCCGTTCGCGGTCTGGGCAGCGCTCACCGAGCCGGTCTCGGCGTAACCGGTGAGCTCTCGTGCGCCGGCCCAGGTGCCGCGGGAGGCGAGACGCGTCGCGACGGCCGTCCCGGGGCTGACCACCGTGACGTCGCCGTTCGGGGCGGTCAGCAGTTCGCCGCCCGTGGCGATCCCGATGTTCTCGGCCGGGGCCCAGTCCGCCGAACCGGCCGTCCTGCGGGCGTAGTTGCCGCGTGAGAGCAGGTGGAAGCCGCCCTTCGGGTGGGCGGCCAGCGTGACCTGCTGGGGCTTCTCGCCCAGCTGCGGCAGGTCGCGGGGCGCGGTCCAGGAGCTCGCCCCGGCGGGCTTCTCCAGGTACTTGTAGTACCACTGGTACGCGCTCGGGTCGGGGTCGACCCCGTCGCCGGTGTAGTAGCTGTTGCCGCCCCAGAGCGCCGCGAGGGTGCCGTCGGTGGCGACGGCGAGGTGCAGGTCGCGGAGCGTGTAGTTGTAGACGTTGTCGGGACGGACGATCGGGTCCGGGAGCCGGTCCAGGGCCGTCGGCGCGGACCAGGTGCCCTGCGGGCCGGAGCGCTCGACGACGGTCAGCCGGTGGTCCTTGTCCATCCAGGCGACGGCCTGCCGACCGGCGGCGTTGGCCGCGACGGTCGCCAGGGGCGTCCCCACGCCGCGCCAGTCGGTCGCCAGCGTGCCCGTCGTGACGTCCTCGGCCGGGCCGAACGCGGTGCCGTCCGGGGCGAGCCGGGACATCCGCAGCGTGCGCTGCTCCGTGTCGGCCGCCGTCACCCACCACAGGAGCGTGAGCGCGCCGTCGTCCGTCCGCTGGAGCGTGGCGCCGGCCGCGGGCTCGGTCTGCTGCCAGGTGGCGCTGCCCGCGGGGCGGACCGACAGCACGGTCTTGCCGTCCTGTGTGAAGAGTCCGGCCATGGTGCCGCCGCGGGCCGACTCGAGGTCGATCACCCGGGTGACGCCCGGCAGTTCCTTCGGCGTGGTCCACGAGCCGAGCCCGGCCGGAACGGCGGCGGTCGTCGCGGTCGTCGCGGTCGTCGCGGTCGTCGCGGTGCCGGTGGCGGCGCTCGCGGCGCTCGGCGCGGCGACGGTCAGCGCGAGTACGGGAATGAGAGCGCTCCCCAGGAGCGCGCGGGACTGCATGATCATGTGGAAAGGCCCCCCCCGGGCTTGATGCCACGAACAAAAGTGAAAGACCTGCCTCACGCATCACACGCAGCGGGGCAGGAAGCACGAAGAAAAACGCAAAAACAGCGGCAGCGTATACCAGCCAGGCCCCGCGGAGGCGGGGGGACCCAGGGGCTGCAGGGGCATCAGAACCGCCCTGATGCGAACTGACGTGCTTGTGTCATGTGTTCGAGTGCACCTAGTTTTCCGCGGCATGACCATGTCGAGAAGAGCGATCATCAAGGGCATAGCCACCGCTCCGTTCGCCGGAGCCGCCGCCGGCGTCCTGGCCGCAACTCCCGCCGAGGCGGCCACCATTGACGCCAGTCAGTACTCGCTCACCAGCCGCACCTCCAACAGCTACGGCGAGTTCGCCGCTCTCACGGCCGCACTGGCGGCCAGGTTGCCCACGGTGGACGCGACCACCGTCATAGCCGACACCAACCGCAACGCCACCCATCTCACCAGCGCCCCGAGCACCTCCGAGGCGTTCGCGACCGGCTTCGCCTGGGACCCCGACGACCAGGACGTCGACTACTGGATTCCCCAGGGCGTCACCACCAGCGCCGACGCCTACGGCAACGGGCTCTACCCGGAGGGCGGGAGCAACAAGGTCGTCCTCGTCTCCTGGTACTTCGAGACCGACCCCGACGGCGACGGAGTCGACGAGTACGCGCTCGACAAGGGCCTGCGGCTCACCTTCGTCGACTACAACACCGCGTCCACCCCGACGTACCGGCACATCCTGCTGGTCGAGCCCGTCAGGACCGCCACCGGTGCGTACTCCTTCAACCCCATCCGCAAGCATGCGGGCGGCATCATGTGGTACGGCAACCTGCTCTATGTCGTCGACACCTACAAGGGCCTGCGGGTGTTCGACCTGAACACCCTCTTCACGGTCGACACCGCCGAGAAGGACCTGTGCGGTCTGAGCACCGACGGGACGACGTACTACGGCTACGGGTACCAGTACGTCCTGCCGCAGAGCCACGCCTACGACAACGCCGGAACGTATCTGCGCTACACGACGATCGGGCTCGACCGCGCCAGCACCCCCGACAGCCTGACGGTGAGCGAGTACTCCCTCTCCGGCACCGTCGACTACGACGACGGCACGTTCAACGGCACCGGCAAGCCCGCCTCCGCCACGCCCCACGTGGTCCGCTGGCCCCTCGACTACACCGACCGCGAGCTGGGCTCGCTCACCGCGACCGAAGCGGTCACCGTCGCCCAGCAGAAGATCCAGGGCGTCGTCTCCCGCAACAGCAAGCACTACCTCTCGGCCAGCAACGGCCCGTCCACCAAGGGCACCCTGCGCACCTTCACATCCGGCGGCTCGACCGCGAGCGCGGTCTGCGACCTGGCGATCGGCTGCGAGGACCTCAGCTACCACACCAGCGGCGCGTCCGGCTGGGCCTACAGCGAGTCCGTGATCTGGAACGTCAGCGAGTACGTCGACAAGCGATACGTCTACGCGGTCCACGCGGACGGCTCCTGACGCCTGCGTTCCCCGGGCCGGGGGTGCAGTGGGCTGCACCCCCGGTCCGGGAGTGCACTCCCTGATGGCGGCGGGCCTCGTCGCCCAGGGGGTGTTTTGAAAGTCCTGTGCGGTGCCCGCGGTGTTCGGTGCGTGCCCTCGGCGTGCCGGACGAAGGCCCTCGTACTGGACGTACTTGGGG